>JAUIEE010000071.1 GCA_030428965.1 bacterium
CCGACCCTGATGACGCTCGACGGGCAGCCCGCCCGGTTCCTCGCTGGTGGCAGCTTCCCATTCCCGGTGCCCCAGATCGGTATCGGCGGCGTGGCGACGATCACCATCCAGTTCCGCGACTTCGGCGTCCAGCTCTCCATTCGTCCGCTGGTCGAGGAGGTGGACGCGGAGACGATCACCCTGGACCTGCAGCCGCTCGTCTCTCTCCCGGACCTGGATCTGACCAGTGCGATCGGGGCCGCAACGGGCAGCAGCTTGGGGACGACCGCCTTCGAAACGCGCGGAACCCGCACCCACACGCGACTTCGAGACGGCGACGCGATGATGATCGGGGGGCTGATCACCCAGCGCCAGCAGTCCGCCCAGGGCAAGACCCCGGGACTCGGCGATCTGCCCCTGGCCGGTTGGCTGTTCCGGAACGAGGCCGAGGAGTCCGAGGACTCGGAGCTCGTCATCATCGTCAACCCCGTCATCGTGCGCCCGGCGCGGCCCGATGCGGCCCTGTGGGACTTCGTCGATCCTCCCGCCGTGCTGGCCGCGTGCCTCGACCGTGTTCGCGGGCCCGAGCCCCGCAGCTCCGAGGCCGAAGAAGAACCAATTCCGAGGAACTCCGCGGAGTCGAATGGCATTACCCCGTTGAAGACGGAAGGTGCCCAGCCCTCGAACGAGGGCGATTCTCCACGAACCTCAGATTCCTGAATTCCCAATGATTACCAAACTGATCCGCTGCAAGAAGGGCGCTGCCCTCCTCGAGTATTCCCTCCTCGCCGCCGGTGTTTCCTTGGTCGCCGCTGCCGGCGTGGCCATCTTTGGCCACAAGACCAACGACATGATCAGCTCGGTCGCGGCCATCATGCCCGGCGCCCATGGCGACGACAACGGCCCGATCGCGAGTGGCAAGATCATCGAGACGACCGGGGCCGCCACCGGTCAGATCCAGGTCGACATCGACAGCATCGTTGCTTCCCCCGACACCCCCCGTCTCGGGAACAACCTCGGCCTGAACAACCTGGACACGCTCATTCTCGAGCAGTAGTCCGAGAGCATCGTCTTAGGGGAGAGGTGGCCGGGTCCAGCCGCATGGCTAGGCTCGGTCACCCCATGTCCATCCCATGTACTGGATCGCGCTAGTTGCGCTCGTTGCGGCCGCAGCGTTCGACGCCCGCACTCGGGAGATTCCCGATACGGTTTCGACCGTGCTGATCGTGACCGCTTTGCTGGCCAAGTTGCTCGGATTCCACGCCGCGTCCTGGAATGGAATCCTCGTCGGTGCCGCAGCAGCCTTTGCCGTATCCGCCGTCCTGTTCTGGAAGGGCGGACTCGGTGGGGGAGACGTGAAGCTTCTGACGGCCCTTGGAGCGGCGCTCGGGATCGGGGCTTTCCTGCCTTTCGTCCTGACCACGGCTTTGGTGGGAGGCGTGGTCGCCCTCGCTCTGCGCGGGCGAGAGGACCGGGAAATGGCCTACGCGCCCGTCATGCTGGCCGGCCTGCTGGTTCTCTTGCCTGTGGTGTGGCTGCAGTGAGGAGGCCAGGACGGATCCCTCGCGGCTCGGCGTCCCGTGGAGGAGCGCTGGTCGAGTTCGCGTTGGTGTCGCTCGTACTCTACTTGCTACTGGCGGCCGTGATCGGCCTGGGTAGGTGGATGGCCGTGGTCCAATCGGCCCAGGACGCTGCACGGGTTGCGGCACGTGAGATCGCGCTCTTTCCGTTGCCCCCGGACACCGACTTTCTGGATGCTCTGGATGATCCTGATTTCCAGGCGGCGGTCTACAGCACGGACTTCCTCGTGGTGGACCTCGAAACCAACCCGCCGGGAACCGCCCTCGACGACTTCTTTGCCGCCATGCCTGTCGTCAACCGGGCCTTGCGGCCCCTGATGATCACCTCCACCGTTGACGTGGGGGGAGCGGACCGCCGACTCTTGCACATGCCGGGAACGCTCATGAATTCCGCAACGAGCCCGTCGGGTTTGAGTGTCATGGTGCCCCGGGTCGACGGCCGTGATCCGGCGACGGGGGCCGAGACGGGCATCACTCTTCTGCCCGTGCTGGAAGAGGTCGGGGCAGGACTCGGCAGCCCCTTCAACATGACGAGTTCTGAACGGGGCCTCGTGGCCATTCGGCTCAACGTACCTTACCAGTCCGCCACCCTGACTGCGTACTTGCCGAGCGCGAACCTGACGCCCCAGGGCGATCCGTTCAACGTTCCCATCCAGGCGGTCGATCTGCCCGGCAGTCCGGGTGTGCCGATCCTCGGCCCTGGACCGGACGGCGGCCCCTACTCCGGAGCTTGGGGTTTGGGGGAGCAGCAGGCTCTGGGGCAAACGGTCCGCCCATTTCGCCGTGTGATCGCGGCGCAGGCCATTTTCCGACGCGAGGTCTTCGCTCTGGGCTCCTAGGTCAAAACTCAGTTATGGCAGTTCCTGCACGACAAAGCAAACGCCGTCCCTACGGCACGATCCTCTTCCTCACGCTGCTGGCCGCCGGGCTGATCTGGGTCCTGCTTCCCCTCTCACGGGGGGAGCCCTTGCCGGGGCCTCTGGCTGCCCTGGAGCGCTTCTTGCCCAGGCAGGCCTTCGCTTCGGAGGGGAGCGAGCAAGGAACCTCGGCTCCCGAAGAAGGACGCGTGCGCGTGTTCGTCAGCGGTCGTAGCATTGCCGCCTACAACAAGATCGTTCGGGACGACCTCTGGAATCCGACGAAGAACACCTGGGCCTACAGCGATCTGGACGAGTCTCTGGTCGAGTCGAGCGGTGTGATCGTCAACGTCCAGGACATCGTCGGCCGGGTCCTCGCCCACGACAAGTCCCCGGGGTACGTGTTCACCGAGAAAGACTTTCTGCCCGAGGGAACCCGACCCGGTTTGTCCGCCGGTGTCCCGGCCGGCAAGCGAGCCCTGCGCATCGAGGTCGACAAGGTGCACGGCATCGTCGGATTGCAGCCGGGCGATCGCTTCGACATGGTGGCGGCCATCTCCCTGGACGGGAAGCCGACCGCTCAACCTGCCTTCAGCGGACTCTACTCCGCCGTGATGGGGCGACAGGCGGAGCTGGACAACTACCGGCGGGCGAAGGTGAAGGTCCTCGTGCAGAACGGAATCGTCGTCACGCCTTTGCAAACGCGACAGGTGCCCACGACGAGCAGTTCCCTGACCCAGGGGACGCGGGTGCGGACGATTCCGGTGCAGGAGATGGTCGTCGCGCTCGCCCCGGAGGAGGTGGCCCCCTTCATGGAAGCGCTCAGCATCGAAGCGGAGATCACCTGCCTGGCTCGTTCCGGACGTCCGGACGACCTGATGGACAGCGTCACGCCTTCCTCCGACCCGACACCGAGCCTGTGGAGCTTCTCGAGTGGCAGTGCGGGCGATCCGAACGGGATGAAGGTGATCGAGTCGATTCAAGACGGGGAGCGCACCTTGATCCCCGTGCCCGGGGCCCCACTCGCCGAGGGACCTCGATGAAGGCGTTCGGTCGAACGCTCCGTGGTCTCGCTGTTCGCCATCCCCGCGGCGGAGCGATTCTGCTGCAGGTCTCCTTCCTGCTGCTCGTCCTGATGGGTTTGCTCGCCGTCGTGATCGACCTGGGGATCGCGCGGGCGAGTCAGACCTTCCTCCAGGCCGGGGCCGACGCGGCGGCCCTGGAAGGGCTGCGCCTGCGGGACAGCATCCCCGGAGATCCCGTCGGGAGCGATTTGACTCGTCGCATGGCTGCGTCACGTGCCGCGTCGCTCGTGTACGACGAAGACCTCGATCCGATGACGGGGCCGGACGCCTTCGTGCTTGGCGCGGGGCCCCAGTTCGAGACGGGGGTCCAGGGGGTCGACATGCCGGCGGGCGGTTTGCTCGTGGGGCAGGGCCCCTACTTGCCCGTGCTCCAGGACAACGTCACCGCGAACGAGGTGCACGGCGACCTGGTAGCAGGGACGTTCACGGAAAATCCCGGCGCTCCCCAGTGGCACGCGGAGACCAGCGCCTACCTCCGAACGGACTTCGCGCCCTCCGCGGCCGCGGATTCCCCCACGTCCGACGCCTTCCTGGCGCGCATCCGCCGCACCAACGACCTCCAGGGGCTGGACAACCAGCCGCGCATCAGTTCCTCGGGGCCGACCCTGCCCTTCCTGTTCGGCCTGGGCTCGGGCGTCCTGACCACGGACGATGCGAACGTCTACGACCCCCGGCGGGACGGCATCACGATTCGCGCTACGTCGATCGCTGATGCTCGGCCGGTAGTCGCCGCAGGGGTGAAAGGGCCCCTTGTGAATGGGATAGGTAGAGTCGGTACGGACGTAGCCGTGCCGACCAGCGCGCGAGTACTCGCTATCGAGGGCGGCTCCTGGCAGAGCGACTTCGTTACCGAAGCCGGATTCGAAATCCAGGTGTTCGATGATGGCACGATCCTTGGATCTCCCGGTGGTCTGACTCCCTCCGCAGAAGGGTATGCCTACGCTGTGTCAACCTGGGCAAGGGTGGGCGATAGGTTTTGCCCGAGTCCAGTGGCCGGGTCCGTGGGATTCACCGAGCGGGATGTCGAGGGCTTGTGCTATGTAGCCCTCTACGCGAACACCGGCGGACCCTGCGGATCTCCGCCCCTGCCCGGTGTGATTACCGGGTTCGCGGCCGTTTTCGTGGATGGGGCGGTGCCCGATCCAGGAGGGAGTTTTCTGTCTGTTACGGGCAGCAAGCTCCGGAGCCAGGTCGCCCCCGAGAACGCCAGCGCCATCGGGGCCTTGGCCTTCGACTTGAATGCGCTGCAAGCCGATGGCCTTGATCGGGAGCCGCTTCGTGCCCCGGTCCTGGCTCGTTAGAGGTTCCTACCGTGGAAAGAACGCTACAAATACTCCTGATCGCCCCGGACCCTGCCTTGCGAAAGGAGGTCCAGGGAGCGCTGGCGGACCTGCCCGACGACATGCGGATCGCCATGCACACGGAGTCCGACCAGAGGCGGGGCATCGAGCACGCACTCAACCGCAGGCCCGACGTCGTGCTCATCGAGCTGGGCGACAGCATCGAGGAGGCCAGGCGCCTCGCCGCGGAGATCACGAGCGGCTCCGCGGATCCGCGGCTGATGATGGTGTACCGGCCCCAGGTCCTCAGTGGCGACGATCGGTCGGCCTCGACGGTCATCGATCTCATGCGCGCCGGGGTGAAGGACTTCCTGCGCAGGCCGGTCTCCGCCTCGGAGCTCGAGGACCTCCTGCGGCGTCACTTCTGGAGTACGGGGCAGGATCGGTCCGCCCGGGGTCGGGTGCTCACCTTCATGGGCAACAAGGGCGGAGTGGGCAAGTCCACCGTGTCCCTCAGCGTGGCCTGCCGTCTGGCCCAGAGGTACCCCGGTCGGGTGCTCCTGATCGACGCCTCCCTGCAGCACGGCGCGATGTGCGAGCTCCTGGGGCTCGTTCCCGAGGCCACCATCAGCGACGCCGCGCGCCAGATCGATCGCCTGGACGGGCGGCTGCTGCGCATGTTCAGCGCCTCCCACGAGAGTGGCCTGAGGGTGCTGGCCGCTCCTCCCAACGCCATCGATGCGGCACCTGTCGACGATCAGGCCTTCGCGCGCATCCTCTCTGTTGCGCGGCGCGCCTTCGACTACGTCGTGGTCGATACCTTTCCGCTGATCGACAGCGTGACCGTCGCCATCCTCGACGTGGCGGACATGGTCTTCGTGGTCCTCAACGACCTCGTGCCCGCCATCCTCGGAACGTCGGAGCTCCTGGACGTGCTGGGTCGCATCGGTGTCTCCGAGGAACGGGTTCGCGTCGTGCTGAATCACGCGAACTCCGGCTACCGCGGTCGGCTCAAGGACGTGGACGTTGCGGCCCGCCTGGATCACGATCTGGACTTCGTCGTGCCCCACAGCAAGCGTGTCCTCTCGGCCACGAATACCGGCGAACCCTACGTCCTGCGTGCGCCTCGCTGGTTCGGTTTCGGTCGTGCCATCGGGGCGATCGAGCAGGAGATTCTCGGGTGGAACACGGATGACCTCGTCGTGCCGGTCGCGGTCCCCCAGAACGGGGCCGTCGCCCCGGAAGGGGAGCTGATCGAGGATCTTCCGGAGCAGCGGGCGGGAGAGCAGCTGCGGAGGCCCGATGCTCCTGGAGAATACGACGGAATGGAGATCCGAAGAGGGGAGCCGGAAATCTCGTGACCGCTGAAGATCCCAGCTCGGATCCTTCCGAAGCGGCCGCTTCCGTACGGGCCCTCTTCCAGAGGAAGTCCGCCGCCGGTGAGCTCTCGCGCGCGCCCGCGAGGGCTTCCTCCCCGGGACCGTCGGTTTCCAGGGGCACCGCAGCGGAGGCTCCGGTCGAGCCTGCGCCGCGCACGGACTACGTGGCCGTCAAGGCGGGCCTCCAGCAGCGCGTGATCGAGAACCTGCAGCGCCGCAACCTGCTCGCGGCAGGGGAGGACGTCGTCACGGCGGCCGTCGAGGAATTCGTCGTCGGCGTGATCGAAACCGAGGACCTGCCGATCACCGAGTCCGAGAGGGACCACCTGGCCCAGGAGCTGGTCGAGGAGGCCCTGGGTATCGGGCCGCTGGCGCCGCTCATGTCGGACCCGGCCATCACGGACATCCTGGTCAACGGCCACGACCAGGTCTACATCGAGCGCTTCGGCCATCTTGAACGCACGAACATCCGCTTCCGCGACCGGGAGCACGTGCGTCGCATCATCGAGCGGCTCGCCATGCGGGTCGGGCGTCGCATCGACCAGTCGAGCCCGATGGTGGACCTGCGGCTGAGCGACGGGAGTCGGGTCAACGCCACCCTGCCCCCGGCCACGGTGGACGGGCCGACGATCTCGATCCGACGCTTCGGCCGCAACCGTCTGCGGAGCACGGACGTGCTGCGCCTCGGGATGCTCTCGCCGGACATGGCGACCTTCCTGCAGCTCGTGGTGCGCCATCGGAAGAACGTGCTCATCTCGGGGGGAACCGGCGCAGGCAAGTCGACCCTCTTGGCCGTCATGGCCGAAGCCATCCCCGCCGACGAACGCATCATCACGATCGAAGACACGGCCGAGCTGATCCTGGATCAGGAGCACGTGGTGCGCATGGAGACGCGCCCTTCGAACATCGAGGGGCGCGGCCTGATCACCGCCCGCGATCTCCTGGTCAACGCCCTGCGCATGCGGCCTTCGCGCATCATCGTCGGTGAGGTGCGCTCGGGGGAGGCCCTGGACATGCTGCAGTCCATGAACACGGGCCACGAGGGTGGCCTGTGCACCGTCCACGCCAACTCGGCGCGGGACGCGCTCTCGCGGCTCGAGACGATGGTCCTGATGGCCGGGGCCGAGCTGCCCTCACGCGCCATCCGGGAACAGATGACCTCGGCCCTGGACCTCGTCGTTCACGTGCGTCGCTGCGAGGACGGAGTGCGACGCATCGGCTCCATCTCCGAGATCACGGGCCTGGAGGGCGGCGTTCCGCTCCTGCAGGACATCTTCGCGCTCAATAGATCACGGTTGGCCGGAGCACGGGACGTCAACTGGTTCTACCGGGCGACGGGCATCGTGCCCCGCTTCGTCGAGGAGCTGCGTTCGGTCGGCATCGACGTTCCCCTGTCGATCTTCCAGGAGCGCGAGGGCTAGCGATGGAACTGCTTCTGGTCCTGCTCCTGGTCTTCGTGATCGTGGCCCTCGTGGCGACGATCTTCCGGGGACCTCGCCAGGAAGCCGGGATCCCCGTGCAGGCCCAGGGGGAGCCGATTCGCAGCGTGCTGGTGCGGGAGCATCCTGTGCTGCCGTGGTGCGTCGGCCTCTCCGTTGCCGTCCTGCCGGCCTTCTTCGGGCTTCAGGTGTGGGTCGGCCTGGCCCTGGGCGTCGTGGCGGGAGTCGGTACGGCCATCGTGCTCCACTTCCTCGCCCAGCGCAGGATGGCGCGCTTCGAGTATCAGCTGGCGGATGCGATCGATCTGATCGTCAGCGCCCTGAGGGCCGGCGGAGGCCTGACCGATTCCCTGGCCGGAGCGGCCCAGGAAGCGCGGCGTCCCCTGCGGGGCTACCTGCAGGAGCTGCTGCAGAGGTTGCGCCTGGGGGAGGAGCCGGAGCAGGTTCTGGCCAGCATCGAACGGCGAGTTTCCCTGGAGAGCTTCCGCCTGTTCGCCATGACCCTCGCCGCCCACTGGCAGGGGGGCGGCAGTCTGGCCACGACCCTGTCCAACGTCGGTCGCACGATCCGGGACCGCGTGGACGTCGCGCGCCGCGTGCGGTCCCAGGCCATCGAGTCCCAGGTCTCGGTCTCCTTCGTGCTGCTCGTGACCTACGGACTCGCGGGGTTCATGTGGACCACCTACCCCGAACGCTTCGAGGCCTTTGCCTTCTCCGAACTGGGCTCGATGTTCGTGGCTCTCTCGATCTTCCTGCAGGGGATCGGCTTGCTGTGGATCTCCAGGATGACGAGGATCGACGTCTGATGGTCCTCGCCCTCGCGAGCGCGGCCTGGGTCGTCCTGCCAACGGGGATCGGGCTGTTCGCCCTGTGGCAGCTCGTGGCCTCGGCCACCCTGCGACGTCGGGCGAGGGCTCGTCTCTTCGGATCCGAAGCCGGTTCTTCCACCCATTGGGAGCCGGCTCCATCGACGGGGGAGCTGTGGGGCTCGTGGCTCGAGGGATGGCTGTTCGTCTCGGGATTCCGCGCTCCCCGGGCGGTGACCTGGTTCCTCCTGGCCCAGGGAGTTGCCCTGGTGGTGGGCACGGCCCTGGCGCTGATCGTTCGGCAGATGGGCATCGTCGAGGTCGGTATCCAGTGGCTGCAGGAGATTCCCGGGGGTATCGGCGGACTCCTGTCCTTCATCTTGTCCCTGACGCCTTTCGTCCTGATCGTCGTCATCGGGTTCTTGCCCATCGCTCAGGTGCGCTCCCGCAGGAGAGCCATCGTGCAGAGCGTGGAACGCGACCTCCCCATGACCCTCGCCCTGCTCGCGACCCTGGTGGAGTCCGGGCTCGGTTTCGACGCGGCCATCGAGCGCATCCTCGAATCCATGGACCCCG
The DNA here is from genome assembly GCA_030428965.1 of bacterium. GTDB lineage: Bacteria > Planctomycetota > UBA1135 > UBA1135 > JAUIEE01. Next base: position 8,982 of record JAUIEE010000071.1, read on the forward strand.
AGCGACCCCTGGCGCGGGAGCTGCGCCAGTTTCGCTCGGAGGCCCAGGCGGGGGTTCCGCGCTTGGCCTGCTTTCGCGGTTTGGGCCGTCGGATCGACGTGGTGGCGATGTCGACCTTCGTGTCGGCCATGGTGCATTCCGAGCACGTCGGAGGCGGCGTCGCGAGCAGCCTGAGGCGCCAGGCCGACGAGGTCTGGAGTCGCCGGCGCGAGATGGCCATCCAGCGCGCTCAGGTCTTGCCCACCAAGCTTGCCGTGCCGCTCGTCCTGTGCTTCCTCCCCGGGATCTTCGTTCACACCTTCGGTCCGGCCATCGCCGAGTTCCTCCAGATCGTGGAGAGCGTCCTTTCCGGTGGCGGATGAAGGCCTACCCCTGAATCCATGTTCCAAGGAACAGCTATGCAACGCCTCGTCGCCGTCCTTCTAGGGCTTGGCCTCGGTCTGGTTTCCTGCCTGACTCCGCCCCCGCATCGGGTGGGCTCGCCGGACCAGGAGCTGAAAGAGCTGCTCGAGAGCCTCCAGTGGGTGCGCGGTGGAAGCTTCGAGAAGGAGACGTCCGCCTCCGCCCCGGACCGGCAGGCGGACGACGAGCGCCAGATCCTGGCCGAGATCCGACGCCAGAGCCTCGTGTTCCCGCGTCACATTCCGACCCTGGTGGCCAACGCGTCCCTGTCCTACGAGCAGAAGGACTTCGTGGGGGCCCAGCGCTACCTCGACCAGGCCCTGAGCCTGGATTCCTCGAACGTCGGGGCGCTGCTCCTGCGCGTGCGCATCGCCGCGGAGTCGGGCAACCTACCCTACGCGAAGCGCAAGCTGGAGGAGCAGCTGCTGCTCCAGCCGGGCAACCCCGATCTGCGCGAGGCCTACGCCGGTATCCTGTTCCTTCACGGGGAGCACGATGCCGCCTTGACCCAGCTCGAGATGACCGAGCGGTTGCGCGAACCCGAGCAGGGGGCCTGGACGACTACCTACCATCGGGGCCTGATCGCCGAAACTCAGGGGGACCTGGAGAGTGCCGGGGAGTACTACCGTCTCAGCTCCGAGGAGAACCCCGATTTCGATCCGGCCCACCAGCGCTCCACCTGGCTGCAAAAGGCTTGTCTTCCGAGGCAGACGGGCGAAGCCGGTCTCCGGCCCTAGGGCTTCTTGACCGGCGCCCGTGCCCGCTCGCCGGCTGCCCGCATCGACACTTCGGGTGTCGGAACCCAGATGCGGCCCAGGACTTCCTCACCGGGAAGCGTTAAAAGAACCCCGTTCGTTTCCACGCGTTTCTTGGCTCCCTCGCGTGGGAGACCCACGGTGCCCCGATTGGCGCCGTGCCAGCTCGGTCTGGCCGAGCAACCAGCCACTGCAGAGGAGGATCCCATGCCTTTGATCTCCAACCCCTCGGTTTCAGGTACCCGGGTCACGGTGCAGGTCTACGACGGTCCGATCATCTTGGACGACCACTACGAGCCCGTCGACATGGTCGTCCGAGTCGAATTCCAGTGGCGTGCGGAAGAGCTGAAGGCTTTCGAACGGGACGCGACTCCACGCGAGAAGCTGACGGCGGAACCCCCGGAATTCAGATGGGAGGACATCTTCGTCAAGGCCGGGCGCCGGCCGATCTTTCGCATCGACTTCGAGAAGCGAAGGATCGGTGCGAAGTACCCGGTTCGGATCCGGGTTTGGGACGACCGCGGCGACTACCAGGTCTTCGACCAAGAGGTCTGACTAGCGGCAGCTCTCCTCGATCCGGCGGATGAGTTCGAGGGCTGCGCGTTCCTGGGGGTCGCCCCGGAAGGACTCCGCCAGACCCGGAGCCCCCAGGGCTTCCAAGGCCAGGGCGCAGTCCTGAAAGCGCGGATTGGTCGGGAGCGCCAGGAACTCGGCCAGGGTGACCAGCTCTTCCTTCTGCAGGGCTCGGCGTTCCCGTAGGACCTCCAGGATTCGACCACGAAGGATGCGCACCTGCTCCTCCCGGCCCAGGGCGATCGAATGCCCGTAGGCCCAGGTCAAGATCCGACCGAGCCACTCCTCTTTCCAGCTGCCCTCGCCGCTGTCCCATAGTTCCAAGGCCCGGTCGAGGGACGCGAGGCCTTGCTGGTTCTCACCCAGGTACCAGTGGCATTGTCCCAGCAGGGTCAGGGGTCGTAGGGCCGTGGCGGAGTGGGTGCAAGCTTCTTCAAAGCGCTGAGCGGCTTCAGCGAAGTCGTGCCGACGGAAGGGATGCATGCCCTCGTAGTACGCCAGCTGGGCTTCCAGGGGCGCGACCTTCGCCGGGTCCAGGTCGGAATCCTTGAGCCTGTCCAGGTCGGCCCGTGCGTCCTTCCACAGGTCGGTGTCCTCATAGTGCTCCTCGCCTTGGGCCTTTCCGAAGCCCTCGATGCTTGCGTGGGCGATCAGGATCAGGGAGTCGAGCAGGGTTCTGTTGCAGGCGACCGCGCGCTCGGCGTATTCCTTCATCTCCAGTCGCCAACGATCCTGGTCCTCGTCTTCTTGGTAGCGTGCGAGGGAGAGGGCAGCCAGGGAGTTCCAGCTCCAGCAATCGTGGGGTAGGGAAGACACGGCGCGCTGCAGGTGGTGCTCCGCTCGGTCGAACTCGCCGAGCCGCACATACAGTCTCCCCAGGTGGCGGTCGACGCGGAGCTCGTCGAGCTTGTCAGCGTCGACGTCCGGCCGCTCCGCGAGGGATTCGAGTCGTCCGGCGGCTTCGACATGGGAGCCGGAGAGCTCGTCGATGAGAGCATCGACCACGGTGAGGAACGGGTTGCCTGCCGCCAGGTGCTGGCGGAGGGCCTCGAGGTTCGCGAGGGCCTCTCCATCGTTTCTCTCGCCGACATGGATCTGGTACAGCACGAAGTAGGCGCCCCGTAGGGTGGGGTCCGCGGCAAGGGCCGTTTCCAGGTGTTCCTTGGCCCGCTCGACTCGATCGGGATCTCGCGCGGCCAGGAGATAGAGTCCGTGGGCGACGTGATCGATGGGCGCGCTCTGTGTGTCGGCTTCCGGGTCGAACCCCAGGGCGATGGCTCTTCGAATCTCGTCCTCGCTCTCCTGCGTACGGGAGAACTGGGCCAGACCATGGGCCAGGATCAGGTGGCCCTTCGGGTCCTGGGGATCGAGGGCCTGGGCTTCTGCAATCAGGCTCCGGGCGCGCTCGAAGTCGTTGGTGTCGCAGGACCATTGGGCCCGGGCGTAGAGTTCGTCGCGCTTGGCGTTCAGGCGAGCCCTGGCTTCGCGAGCCTTGCCGGCTGCAAACCAGAGGGTGATTCCGGCCGCCATCAGCAGGGCGACAGCGATCGACGTGGCGATCGAGTGCCGCTGGAGCCACTTGATCGTGCGCACCCCGATCTTCGGAGGCCGGGCCCGGATGGACTCGTTGGCGAGGTAGCGCCGCAGGTCGGCGCCGAAGTCGGCCATGCTCGCATAGCGGTCCGAGGGGGCCTTCTCGAGGGCTTTGCCGACGATGATCGCCAGGTCACGGGGCACCTGGAGGCGCAACCGACGTGGGTCCGGAGGATCCGCGGACAGGATCTTCTGGCAGACGTCCTGATGGCTCTCGCCTTCGAAGGGACGGTGCAGCGTCAGCAGCTCGTAGAGCACGACGCCGAGGGAGAAGACGTCCGAGCGATGGTCGAGCCCCCTGCGCTCGCCGCGGACCTGTTCGGGGCTCATGTAGGCGAACGTGCCCGCCAGGTCACCGCTCTTCGAGAGTCCGCTTTCGTCGGTCAAGCGAGCCAGCCCGAAATCGGTCAACAGGGGCTCGTCTTCGGGTGAGATGAGGATGTTCTGGGGTTTGATGTCCCGGTGAATGACCCCGGCCGAATGGGCAGCTCCCAGGGCATCACAGAGCTTGGCCACAAGCTCGGCCGTGGCGCGAAAGTAGCCGCGGGGCAAAGCGTCGCCCGCCTGCAGCTCGTCCAGGGAGTCCCTCAGGGTCCAGGAGCCCTCGATCAGTTCTTGGGCGAGCCAGGCGTGGGATCCCTCCGTGCCGCTGGCATAGGTCTGGACGATGTGCGCGTGGGCCAGGCGCCCCGCGGCCCGGGCTTCCCGCGAGAACAGCTCGGCTCCACGCTCGGTCGCGCCCTCCGGCAAGAGGAACTTCAGCGCCACCCTTCGACCCAGGCTCTTCTGCTCGGCCTCCCACACCTCGCCCATCCCACCGCGCCCGATGGGACGCACGAGCTCGAAGTCGGCGATCAGCTTGCCGGGCCGCAGGCGGTCGAAGCGCTGCGATTCTCCTTGCGGCGTGGGGGAGCGCCGATGGAACCACAGGCTGCCGAGGCGATCTTCCAGGCCTGCGAGCGGCTCTCCGAGCTCCACGTACAGAGCGCGCACGCGATCGGCCAACGCGTCTTGGCCGGCGAGCTCGGGCTGAGCTTCGATCCAGCGTTCCAGGCTGGGTTGCTCACCGCGATCGCGTTGCGCGATGTAGCGTGCCAGAACCGACTCGGGGCTGGGAGACGTTTCGTGGGTCATGGCCTCGCCCCGCCAGCTTAGCGGAGGACCTGGCCATGGGTAGCCTTCGGGGCACCCCGGGAGCCGCCTCCACAGCCGGGTGCCCGGGCGGAGGCGGCCCGGGGAGGGCCAAGCCCGCGGCCTCAGTCGGCCGTGTGGGTGCTGACCAGGAACTGGTCCAGGTCGGGCAGCATCTTGCGCACGGCGTCGTCCAGGGCCAGGCGCAGGATCTTGCCGTAGTCGTCGTCGCTGATCTGGAGATCGGCGGAAGCATCGGCGTTCCAGCCGAGGATTTCGACCCCGACCGCGGCGGCCGAGTCGGTGCGCTTGTACTCGCTGAAGTTGGCGGCCACGACCTCACCCGAGGAAGGGGAGACCAGGCGCAGGTCGACGCCGCAATCGGTGCTGATCTCGATGTCTTCCTTTTCGTAGTCGGCCGCTCCGATGCCGATCAGCCCGCTGACCTTGCCCAGTCCGAAGCCCCGCTTCTTCTTGGCGACCTTGGTGCGCAGGTTGGAGACCTTGCCGATCATGAGGTAGTCGACGCCGCGCACCTCGCCCGTGGCGGCCAGCTCGCCCGGCCGAACGTTGCCGCCGAGGCTCTGCTCATCGAGGAGCTTGTCGAGCTGGGCGCGCTCGATGACGTTGAAGCGCTGACTGCGGACCAGGAGCGTGCTCAACTGGTCGGCGGCGACCTCGTTCATCTCCTGCTTGGCGTTGGCGCCCGTCACGGAGAAGGAGGGAATGCCGACGCGCGGACGAGCGATGCCGGTCGGCGCGGGAGAGTACTGGCCCACGTGCGCGGTGAGCGAGTCTCCTCCGGCGGACTCGGACGTCGAAGCGCAGGCTCCGAGGGCCAGGGCGAGAAGAGCGATAGAGAGGGGCGAACGCATCACGTGGAGTTCCTTGGAGAGTGGGCTGGAAGTGAAGGTCGAGCTGGGTTTGCGAGGGCCGAAGCCCGCCGGCCCGGGAGGGTAAGGAAACGGACGCCCGACTGCGACCCTCGAAGAGCCTGGGCTGAGCAGGGGGGCGGCGCCCGAGTCCAGGCGTGGATGAAGACATCCGGCTCGCTGCCAGGCCGGACCTGAGTCCTGGGCCTCGGCGGAAGCCGGCGCGCCATCCGGTCGGGAGGGGCGGTTCCTGCCGGAAGAGAGTTCCGGGTGCGTAGGGCCGGGGCCAAGGAGTGGCCCTGCGCTCAGGACGAGCCCCGGGTCAGGTCGATGAAGAGGCGGGCCTCCAGCGCCACTTCAAGCCTGTCCCATGCCTTTCCCAACGGTGCGACCTGCGAGGGAGCGTCTTCCTCGCCGAGGAGCGTTCCTGCGCGCTGTCCTTCTGATCTTGGGAGTCTCCGGACTCCTGAGCCTGGAAGCGAGCTCGGATCCGGAGCCGAAACCGGCACCGGAGTTCCACCTGAAGGCAGCCTTCCTCTACAACTTCGCCCTCTTCACCGATTGGCCCGCGGAGAGTTTCGAGGACAAGGACTCGCCTCTCGTGGTGGCGGTCGTGGGCAAGGATCCGTTCGGAGACCTGCTGGAAGCCACCTTCCGAGAGAAGCGGGCCAAGGGGCGCGTGATCCAGGTCCAGCGCTACGCTTCCGTCAAGGCTCTGGGGCGCTGTGACGTGCTGTTCGTCCCACGCTCCGAGAGCGAACGCCTGGGGGAAATCCGGCGGCGCCTGGCGGGCCAGCACGTTCTCTTGGTGGGGGAGAGCACCGGCTTTGCCCTGAAGGGAGGCATCGTCAACTTCTACCTGAAGGACAAGGCGGTGGCCTTCGAGATCAACCCCAAGGAGGCGGCGCGGGCCAAGCTCACGATCAGCTCCCGCTTGCTCAAGCTGGCGCGCATCGTGGAGGAGAAGGAAGAGGTCGAGGATCCGGGCGCCGATGACCGGGGGGGGAGCCGATGAAGCCTCTCGGCAAGAAATCCCTGGTGCGGAAGCTGACCCTGTCCATGGTGGCGGTCAGCGGATTGACCCTCTTGCTGGCTTCCCTGGCCTGGCTCTTCTACGACGGGATTCGCTTCAAGCGGTCCG
>JAUIEE010000072.1 GCA_030428965.1 bacterium
AGGACCCGGAGGCGCAGCTTGTCTAGTTCGCACCCGGCCTCCCTGGCCCATCACTTCGAAACCCACGAGCAGCAGAACGAGACTGCCGCCATCGGCATGTGGGTCTTCCTGGCCCAGGAAGTCATGTTCTTCGGGGGGCTCTTCACCGCCTACATCGTCTTCCGTCACCTCTATCCGAACGCCTTCCTCGAGGGCAGTTCGCACATGGACGTGAAGCTGGGCACGATCAACACCGTCGTCCTGATCCTCTCCAGCCTCACCATGGCCCTTTCCGTGCGGGCCGCCCAGCTGGGGAACAACAAGGGCATCGCCCTCGGCATCGTGGCGACCATGGTGGCCGCCGGGGTCTTCCTGGGCATCAAGTACGTCGAGTACAGCCACAAGTGGCACGACGGCCGCGTTCCCGGCCTGGCCTGGTCGCCCGAAGCCGGCTCCGACCCTCACCTCTTGACCTTCTACGGCCTGTACTTCTCGATGACCGGCATGCACGCCCTGCACATGCTGATCGGCCTGGGCTGCATGGTCTTCGTGGCCATCCGCGCCCTCCTGGGGCGCTACTCCCCGCAGAACTACATCGGGGTCGAGGTGCTCGGTCTCTACTGGCACTTCGTGGACCTGGTCTGGATCTTCCTGTTCCCGCTGCTCTACCTCCTCGGCCGACACCTCCCCCACTGATGAGCGGTCAACACATCCTTCCCCTGCGCGCCTACTTCGGGGTCTTCTTCGGCCTGATGGGCCTGACCGCCCTGACGACCTGGATCTCCTTCATCGACCTCGGCGCCATGAACGACGTCGTGGCCCTGACCATCGCGATCGTCAAGGTGGTGCTGGTGCTGGTCTACTTCATGCACCTGCGGCACTCGAGCAAGCTCGTGTGGATCATCGCCGGCTCGGGTTTCCTGTGGCTCACCATCCTGTTCGGGCTGACCCTGAGCGACTTCACCACGCGCATTCCGATACCCGGCTGGGTGGGCTAGAAACTCCTCCCGGGGAGGGCCCCCGGCCTGGGTTAGAATCCGCGCCGCCATGGAAGCCCCTCCCAAAGCGCGCTCCCGTTTCCGCTGGCTCCTCTTGGGCTCCCTGGCCTTCCTGGCCCTCTTGGCGGCCGCGCCGGCCTTGAGCTCTTCCTGGGTGCGCGGCCGCATCGAAGGGATGCTCGAAGAGGAGCTCGGGGGAACCGCCTCCATCGGAGACTTCTCCTACAGCCTGCTCGGGAACGTGAGCGCCGAGGAGATTCGCGTGCTCGACGCCCAGGGCGATGCCTTGGGCCACGTCGGCCGCATCCGCGCTTCGGTAGGCCTCTTGGCCAGCCTGTTGGGAACCTGGACCGCGGACGTGGTCGTGGAGGACTTCGAGCTGCACCTGCGGCGCGGAGAAGACGGCTGGAACCTGGCGGGTTCTCCGGGGGAGAGGGAAGAGGAACCCGGCCAGGACCAAGAAACGGAGCTGCCCGACTTACGGGTCGGCTTGAGCCTGGTGAACGGCTCGGTCGTCGTCCACGGCGAGCGAGCCACCGAGAGAATCGGACTCGACGGAATCCAGGTCCGAGTCCCCGGGCTCGGCGAGGAGAGCAGCCTCGAGCTCGAGGTTCGCTTCGATGGGGAAGCGGGCGAAGAGGGCACCCTGAAGTCCGCGGGCACGTTCGTCCTCGCACCGAGACTGGCCGACGCACGGGGCCAGCTCGGCCTGCGGGGACACCGGATTCCCCTGGCTCTGTTCGAGGCCCTTGCCCCCGTGGACGGGCCCCTGTTCGAAGCGGAGGAGCTGGCGGCAGGCGTCCTCGATTGCAGCCTGGAGCTGCAGGTGATCGGGGAGCAGCTGTCCCTGAAAGAGCTGAGCCTGGACGCAGGCTGGCTGCGCCTGCAGGGACGCGCGCTCCTGGAGGGGGTTCTCGGCACGGGGGGCACGTCCCGGCCCGAGGTGCGCGACTCCCAGTTCCAGGCTGAAGCCGACCTGGCCCGGGTCCGGGGGCTGGTCGCCCAGATCGGACTGGAAACGACGCGCCTGGAGGGTCTCCTGAAGTTCGAAGCCCGTGCCGCGGAGAGCGAGGGAAGGACGCTCCTCTCGACCGAGGTGAACCTGAACCGCTTCGCCCTGGGACTGGCCAGCGAAGAAGGTGAGCCCTTCGAGCTGCAAGAACCGGAGCTGGTCCTCTCCACGCGGGCCCAGCTGCCTCCCGGCCTGGAAACGGTGGGCCTCGAGGAGCTGCGCATCGCCTCTTCTTTCCTCCAGGGGGTCGTGACCGGAACGATCGAAGCTCCCCTCTCCCTCGGCCAGCCAGAACCTGCGCAGGTCCCACGCGCCGTGGACCTTGCCGGAAACCTGACCTACGTGCCCAGCGCGGTCGCCCGCATCCTGGGGGACCGTCTGCCGGGAGAACTGTCGGGGGACGCCCCCGAACCCCTCACCTTCCGCTTCGACGGTCCGCTGACCTCCTTCGACCCCTGGGATCTCCTGGCCAGGTCCCAGTGGTCGGCCAGCGCGGGAATCGGTCGCTTCCAGACCCCCAGCTTCGATGGAACCGGCACGATCCAGGCGTCGGGAACCCAGGGCCAGCTCCAGTGGCAAGGGGACTTCGAAGCCAACCGGGGCAACCTTGTCCTGAGCGGCTCCTCCACGATGACCGAGGAGCGTTCCCTGAAGGCACCGACGGTGAGCCTCGGCGCCCGGGACGTTGCGGCCAACTCGAATCTGTCTCCCGCCCTCTCCCTCTTGCACCCGACCTTCGCCGCGGCCGACGCGCTCGCGGGCAACGAGGTCTCCGGCAGCATCGATTGCACGCTCGAGCTGGCCTACACCGGCCCGCTCAGCGTCGAATCCCTCGGAGCCGGCCTGAGCGCTTTGCCCCTGGAGTACGTCCAGGGCCAGGGCACCTTCTCCATCGACTCGGTCGCCCTCGCGGCGACCCCTTTGATCCAGGAGATGCTCTCGCGCCTGGGCCGCAGCGCGGACAAGACGCTGCGCATCCGCCCGATCACGTTCTCCATCCAGGACGGCCGCCTACGCTACCAAGAGCCCTGGACCTGGACCCTCGCGGGGACCCAGACCACGTTCACCGGTTCCGTCGGGCTCGACAAGTCCCTCGACCTCTCCTGGAACCTGCCCATCGGGGACGCGCTCGTGGAGAAGTACGACTTCCTCGATCGCCTGCGGGGCGAGACCCTGGTCCTTCCGATCCAGGGAACGGCGATGCGGCCAAAGCTCGCCTGGGACGAGGTGGTCGGCGAGCTGGCGACCATGGCCCTGAAGGCCGAGGTGACCGAGGGGCTCAGCGAGAAACTCGGACTGGGTGGATCCGGCGGTGACGACGATCCCGCCGAGATCCTGCGACGCGCGGACCGCCTGTGGTCCGCGGGCGAGAAGGCCCAGGCCGCGAAGCTCTACCAGCGAATCCGCGAGGACTTCAAGCTCTCGATCCCCTACCTGACGAACCGGGACAGGATCAAGGAGCGCGCCCGGTTCAAGGAGTAGCGACCTCGAAGCGGTTCCAGGCGGCGTGCCCGTCAGGAGGACGAGCCCTTGGGCCCCGAGACCTCCTTAAGTCCGTCTGCGGAGACGACGTGCAGGTCCAGCTGGGGGAAGGCGATCTCGATCTCGGCTTCTCGGAACGCCTGATCGATCTGGCTGTGGAGCTTGTCGATCACCTCGGGCCACAGGTCGCGGTTGACGATGAAGACGCGCAGCTCGAAGTCCAGGGAGCTGGCCCCGAAGGCTCGAAACAGGGCGGTGGGAGCGGGATCGGCGAGCACGAGCGGGTTGTTCGTGGCGACCTCGAGCAAGAGCCTGCGGGCGAGGGCCGTATCGGAACCGTAGGCGATCCCGACCGGAATGACGACCCGCGTGACCGGATCGCTCAGGGTCCAGTTGATGACGCTGCCGGTGATGAACTCCTTGTTCGGAACCAGGTACTCCCGTCGATCCCAGTCGAGGATCGTCGTCGCACGCATGCGCAGTTGCGTGACGCGCCCCTCCGTACTTCCGACCGTGACGATGTCTCCCACCCGCACGGGCCTCTCGAGCAGGATGATCAAGCCGGAGACGAAGTTGGCGAAGATTTCCTGCAGTCCGAAGGCGAGGCCGAAAGTCAGCGCGGCCGCCAGCCACTGGACCTTCTGCCAACCGATGCCCACGGCTCCCGAGATTGCCGTCACTCCGATGATCAAGATCAGGTACCGCACGATGGTCGCAACGGCGTAGCGCGAGCCTCCGTCCAGGGGAAGCCGCTGCAAGACCGCCAGCTCGAGCAGCGCCGGCAGGTTCTTGGCGGCAAGACTCGTCAGCACGGCGAAGATCAAGGCCAGGAGCACGTCCGCCAGGGTGAGACGCGAGGGGAGCCCCAGCCCGTTGGTGTCTCCCCCGGCCTGCGAAGCGCCGTTCGGCGTCGCCACCGGAGAGGGCATGTTCGGGGCCGCTGGAGTCGAAGTCGGGGACTCGCCGGACGGGGATGCCGCAACCGACGGGGGCGCCGTCAGCTCCGCTTCGGTGGAAACGAGGGCGAGCTCCGGCAGGAGTTGAACGCGGTCGAGGCCGCGCAGCGCGGGCAGCACGCTGGCCCAGATGAAGAAGAGCCCGATGACCGTTGCCAGGATAATGGAGCGCTGGAACAGCTGGCGAGTCTGGGCGTCGATGGCGGGGATGTCGACCTTGTCCGCGTCCAGGACCGCCGCCCCGGACTCGGTGGCCGCTTCCCCTTCCTCCTCCTGTTCCTTGCGAGCCTTGGCTTCGAGCGCCTGACGAACGGCCAGGCTCCTGCGCGTCATGAAGAGCCAGCGCAGAAGCAGGGCGTTGACGAGCACGAGAGCAACCGCGAAGAGGATGGAGTAGCGCAGCCGTAGCTCGAACTGCAGCGCGGTGTAGTAGTAGCCCGCCAGGGCGAGGACCGCCAGGACCAGGGGCATGCCGGAAGCTGCCAGCGACCAGACGGCATGGGTCTTCCCGAGGAGACCCTTGCCGACCTGGGGAGAGTTGCCCCACAGGGGGCTCTCGGCCCGCAGGAGCCTGTGGGCCAAGAGGGCCAGGGCCAGCATGGCCCCCACGAATGAGAGCCGTCCCACAGAATCGGCCCACTCGGTCGAGGGCTGCCGATCGAGAGTCAGGGCCAGGAGCCCCAGAGCGACTCCGAGCGGCTCGAACCAGCGGATCTCCTTTCTGAGCGTGCGTACACCGGCCGCAGGCCAGCGGAAGTGGGCCGCACCGACTCCCTTGTCCACGGCGAGCTCACGCAAGAAGCGCAGGAAGAACCAAACGGCCGCGATCTCCCTCGAACCCTTTCCGGCCGCCCGCAAGAGTTCCTCCGGCGAGTCCGAGAGGATCCAGCCCAGCGTCCAGGTCGCCAGGGGCAGGGGCAGCGCCAGCAGGAACGTCTGGACCAGCGCCCGGGTCGTGTAGATGTACTTGTCCGTGCGGAAGGAGCGAACCCTCTCCCCCATCTCCCGTCGCTTGCGCTTCAAGATGCCGCGCAGTGCGACCAAGGCCACGAGCACCAGCACCAGGGCGAACAGGCCCGCGCGGTGCTCGTCGAAGCGCTCCTTGGTGTTCTCCAACGTCAGCTCCCCCAGGAAGGCACCCAGGGCCTCGGAGGCTTCGGCCGGGACGGCGAGGAGGCTGCGAATCGGGCTCGGTGGACAGCTGCGCACCCACAGGATGCGTTCCTCGATGAAGGCGCGGTAGGCGGAGGACTCGGCAAGCAGCTTGCTGGTGAGCTCCTCGTGCTCGTAGAAGATCGACGAAAGCCGTTCGAGATCTCCCACCACGTCGTTGTGGATCGTGCGCTGCCTGGCGAGCAGGTCCCCGACGGCACTGCGCAGCTCTTCGGGAGGCGACGTGAGCTCCTGCTCCGTCAGCCACCGATCGGCCGCCGTGGCCAGGTCCCCGACGGCACTGCGCTGCTCCTCGAAAGCGATCAGCTCGAGCTGAGCCTCGGAGAGGTCGTCTTCGCGGGCCTTGGACTGCGCCCTCAGATCCCCCGCTTCCGGCAACCACTCGTAGTCCCGACGCAGGATCAGTCCCATCCCCTCGGTCAACCCTCCCGCGGAGATGCGCAACCTGGCCGAGCGAAACCTGCGACGCACTTCGTCCAGCCGGGCTCGCGTCTCTTCGAGCGCGGCCTGGGCCCGCGAGATCCTCTTGGGCAACCCCTCTTCTCCCGAACGCTGGGCCGCGAGGTCCTGCACGTCCGAGGCCAGCTTGCGCAGGAGCGGGAAGCGGCTGGCAATGTCGGCGCTCTCCTGCTCCGCCCGCTTGGCCGTCGCCTCCCCTTCCGCCGCGCGACGGATATCGACCTGTTCGCTCCAGAAGGCCATCGCCTTCTCGGCCCTGGCCAAGCGCCTCAAGGCACGATCTCGCCGCAACGGAAGCAACTCGCGACGCGCCTCGTAGGCGTCCCGCTCCGCCTCGAGGAGCTCGAGCTTGGCGCGCGCCTCCTCGAGCTCGGCCTGAGCCAGGACGCGCCGCGCTTCGTTCTCCGGGCCCGCCGGTTGCGAAGCCAGCGACTGCTCGGCGGCTTTCACGGCCTGCTGCGCGGTCACGATCTCTCCCGGCAGCTCCGTCTTGCGGCGAGCCCTGAGCTCGACGAGCCCGTCGAGCTCGGCCGCTCCTTCGCGGGCCAGCGCAAACTCGGCCTGGGCCTCCACCAGCGTGGCCTCGAGGGCTTCGAGATCGGCGAGCTGCTTCCCTGCGGGGTCGAACTCCGCCGGAGGGACGGCCAGCTCCTCCCGAAGCGAGGCGATCAGACCGGGAGCCTCGTCCGCCTCCGCCCGAAACGCGGCCGCCCGACCGTGGGCTTCGTCGGCACGCTCCAGGGCGGCGACCGCCTTCTCGTAAGCATCCCGCGCGGCGGCCTTCCCCTCGCCGGGCTCCGCTCCCATGTCTTCGAGCCGACCGCGCAACTCCTGCAGGCTGGGAACGCTCGCCTCCTGCCCGTGCGAGAATGCGCCAAGAGCGATCACGATCGCGACGATCAGAACCCTTGCCTTGCCTCTCATTTTCATGGACCGCCGGTCTCCTTGGGCCCCCTCGCGCGCTTTCCTTCCGGCGCAGATCGGGTCTCTGCGGACAGCCTAACGATAGTCTTCCTTGCGCAATCCGAGACGCCGCATCTTCTCGTAAAGGGTTCGTGGATTGATCCCGGCGGAACGAGCGGCCTCGGCAAGAACGCCGCGAGAAGTGCGCAGCTGGTGCTCCAGGTAGGCACGCTCGAAGGCCTCGACCGTTCGGCGCTTGGCCTCTTGCATGGGGAGCTCCATCCACTCGGCGGAAGCGGGTTGCCCGACCGAAGCCGGAGCCTGTCGTTCCTGGCCGAACGCGGGGGGGAGGTCATCGGGAGTGATCCGATCGCCCTCGCACAAAAGAACCGCCCTCTCGATCACGTTGACCAGCTCGCGGACGTTCCCCGGCCACGAATAGGCCCGCAGGGCGTCCATGGTTTCCTGCTCGATCCCCGTGACCTCAGGTCGCTCGTGCACGTCGGCGAAGTGGCGCAAGAAGCGACCGAGCAACCAGGGCAGGTCCTCCGTTCGCTCTCGCAGGGGAGGGATGTCCAGGGAAACGACGTTCAGGCGAAAGAACAGGTCCTCCCGAAAGCGCCCCTCTTCCACGTCGAGGGCAAGGTCCCGGTTCGTGGCCGCGAGGATGCGAACGTCGACCGTCCTCGGCTTGGATGCGCCGAGGGGCTGGATCTCGTGACGCTGGAGTGCGGTCAGGAGCTTGACCTGCAGGTGCTTGGGCATCTCCCCGATCTCGTCCAGGAAGAGCGTGCCTCCATCGGCCGCTTCGAAGTGCCCCCGCCTCGCCCCGGTCGCGCCCGTGAAGGCGCCCTTCTCGTGGCCGAACAGCTCACTCTCGAGCAGGTTCTCGGGGAGAGCGCCGCAGTTGACGACCACGAACGGCCCCCTGGCGCGCGCGCTCTCGGCATGGATCGCCCGGGCCAGCCGCTCCTTGCCGACACCGGTCTCTCCGGTCAGCAAGAGGGTGCTGTCGCTGGAAGCCACGCGCCGCACCACATCCAGAAAGTCGCGCATGCGGGCGCTGCGGGACTGGAAGTCGGCCAGCTTGGGCTCGGCGACCGAGCCTCCCGACTCGGGGCCGTGCAGGCCCCCTTCGGCCTCGGCCTCGGCCAGCTCGACCAGGCGCTCCGCGAGCTCGCCGCGCTCGGCCGCCGTGTCCAGGACCGCACTGGCACCGGCCGCCACGAGCCCGACCTCCTTGGCGCCCTTCTCTTCCCCCAGCACGACCACCCCGGGAGCATCCTCCTCCTGTGCGCTGGTCAGGACTTCGGGCAGGGCTTCCTGATCCAGGTTCTCGGCGCGAAGCACGACCACGTCCGCATCGATGTCGGCGGGCGCGGAAGAGCCGAGCTCGGGCAGGAACTCCACGCGCACGTCCTCGGAGCGCAAGAGCCCCTTCAGCTTCTGGCCGAGGGTCCGGTCCTGAACGGCGATGACGAGCTTGCGAGGGGGATCGGTCTTCATTCGGGTGCCTCCGCCCGACTTTATCGGGCCAAGAGGCCCGATTTGCAACCAAGGGGGCCATCCCTCCGCACAGCCCCACCTACCTAAAGTATTCATAAGCAATCACTTACGGCGATCGCCAGGAGCTTGGCATACCGGTTGCTCCTGGAGAGGTGACTGCCTCGAAGGAAGCCCAGGAGACCCTCTCCATGCAAACGAAGATCGACTACATCCGCGGAACGACCCTCCAGCTGGATCTGTGGGGCGACCAGTTCGCCACCCTCGACGAGAAGCTCTCGCGCTCGGCACCCGCCGCAAGGATCCGCCTGCAGCGAAGGCTGGACACCCTCCGGCGCAGAAAGCGCCAGCTCAAAAAGCGCCTGCGGGAAGCCCTCGTGGGGCAGAGCTGGGCGGAGTGGGAGCGAGCACGAGGACCGCTGGAAGCGGAGGTGAGTCACTTCCGATCCCAGGCCTTCCAGGTCTACGAGTCGTTCAAAGGAGCTTGATCATGACGACCACATGCCGGAACGAACGGGACGCGCTGATCCAGAAGAGCGAGACCGACATGGAGAAGTGGAGCGGACTGGTGGACACGTTGCTCCACGCCTTCCACAACAGCACCGAGGCGCCTCCCTCGCTGGGTTCCAAGATGGAAGCCCTCCGCAACAAGCGCGACACGGCCGCGACCAAGGTCCAGGCGCTCAAGCGCCACCGGGATCGAGACTGGTCCAAGGCTCGAGACGAGCTGACCCACGCGCGGCAGGAGCTGCGCCAGGCCTGGCGCTCGGTGATCGGCACCCTCGACAAGGAAAGCCTGTACGCCTGACCCTCCCCCCTGGTCCGGAGAGATCGGCTGAAACGACAAGGAATCCAACCATGAAGACGACCCAACGAATCGACGTCCACGGCCTCTCCATCCGAGGAGACGGGCACCGCAAGAATCACGACCACTTCGCCATCGCATCGCTGAGCAAGTCAATGCGCCTGCACCAGTCGAACCTCACCCTCGACGACGAATCGCTGGTCCACGGCCACAGCCAGGGTCATCTCTTCCTCGTGGCCGACGGCATCAGCGATGGCCCTGCCCCCGATCGGGCCAGCGGTGCCGCGGTGGACAGCGTGGTCAGCTACTTCCTCAACGAAATGCCGTGGTATCACCTGGCCGACGGGTCGCCCGAAGACGTGACCCTGGCGCTGGAGGATGCGCTGCACAATGCCCAGGACGAGCTCCTCGAGAGCTTCGCGTCCAAGGACCGCAGAAAGCCGGGCACGACCCTCACCCTGGCCTTCGTCTTCTGGCCGAACCTCTACATCGCTCACGTGGGAGACAGCCGCTGCTACCTCAATCGCAGCGGAACCCTTCGTCAGCTGACGACGGATCACTGCCAGGACGACCGCACCGCCGCGGAGGCCAAAGCGGCAGCCCACGTGGAGCATCGGCTGTGGAATGCGCTCGGCGGCAAGCGGGCCATCCTCAAGCCGGAGGTGAGGCACGTCCGCCTGTTGCCCGGAGACCGGCTCGCGCTGGTCACCGACGGCGTGACCCAGGCCAACCCGAAGGCTGAGCTGCGCACGATCCTCGAGCGCTGCGACTCCGCGGAAGATGCCTGCGACCGGCTCATGGACGGCTCGGGCCAGGACGACCGCACGGCCATCGTCGCCCGCTTCCTGCCGCCCGAAGGAATCGAGAGCCTCGCAGAAGAGGCCGTCCCCTCCCCGCACCTGGCCGTGCGACGGAGCGTGCCGAAGCCCGAGCGCAACAGGAAGGTTCGAGCTACGCGTACCTGCGCCGACCGCAACCGGCGGGGACCGAACTGGAGAATCGCCCAGTGATCGCCATTGCAACGCTCCTGTGCGTCCTGACCTTCTCCCTGTTCGTCACGCGCGTCGCCACGGTCGCCCTCGCCCACACGGGCCTCTCCACCGAGGCGGCGCGCTTCCAGGCCCGGTCGGCCTTCACCGGCGTGGGCTTCACGACCCATGAGTCGGAGAAGGTCGTCAACCACCCGGTGAGAAGGCGCATCCTGATGAACCTCATGCTCGTGGGAAACGCCGGTATCGTCACCGCCGTCTCCTCCCTGATCTTGACCTTCATCTCGCTCGATGGACCTCTCCCCCGCGCAGCCATGAGCGTAGCCGTGCTCCTGGCCGGCCTGCTGGGCTTGATCCTGATCGCCTCCAACCGCTGGGTGGACGAGAAGTTCTCGATCCTGATCGGGTGGATGCTAGCGCGCTACACGAACCTGGACGTGAAGGATTATGACAGCTTGCTCCAGCTCAACGGCGAGTATCGCGTCACCGAACTGTTCGTCGAACCCGAAGACTGGCTCGCGGGGCGCCGCCTCGAAGACATGAACCTCAGGAGCGAAGGCATCAACGTCCTGGGAATCAAACGAGCCGACGGTCTGTACGACGGCAACCCGAACGGCGACACCCGAGTCCTGCCTTCGGACAATCTGGTCCTCTACGGTCGCGTTTCGGGTCTGGAGGAGCTCGATCGGCGTCGCAAGGGTTGGACCGGCGATGCGGAGCACTTGCGGGCGGTCCAGGAACAGGACCTGAGGGAGAGGCTGAAAGGCAAGGACCCGGTCCCGGCACACCTGTAACGGAGCACGAGATGCAACAACCGAAACCCAAAGATCCCCGGCGTCAGCCGGACCCCACCCCCCCGGACCCGCGGCCGGAAACGCCGGAGCGTCGCCCCCCCTCCAAGACCCCGGAGCCGATCCGACTTCCGGGAAAGGAGCCTGAAATCCAACCTCCCGGTCCCCGCCGAGACCCTGACGACCAGGGCACCACGCGGCCGCTCCGCCTGGGCGCCCGGGAAGGGGAGAGGCGGACGTAGGAATCGCTCAAGTCCGGGGCAGGTCCGGACCGAAGGAGCCAGGTGGCCGAATCCCCTCGGCCCTGTTCCTTCCCAGACCGTCGAGCGCGCCACCCCGGACGCGCCTCTCGATTCAGGTCGACCGGCACCTTCGAGGATGGCCGCTGCGGCAAGACTAGCCTCCAGCGGAAAAGCGAGGTATCGCTATGAAGGTAGCCCCAAGACGCCTGTGGACCGTGGCGCTGTTTCTCATCGTCACAGGTTGGACTGCTTCGGCCGAGAACTACCAGTGCCGAAGCGCCTCCGGTTGCGTTGCAACCATTACGAAGAACGGCAAGTTCAAGAAGGTCCGCTTCCGACCCGGTGACGTGATCGACACGGAGACCGGATGGGTCGCCAAGTCGACCGATGGCTGGAAGAAGGTCAAGAAGAAGAGCCCGCTGCCCGCAGGCTCGCGCTGAAGCGGAGGTCCCCTGTGAACCACGCTTTCCAGCCACCAACCAAAGACACGCCTCCAGGTAGCGCTCGGCGCAGGCTTTCCAGGGCGCTGGCCCTGGGCCTGCTCCCCGCCACGAGCCTCATCCTGGGTCTCGTCTTCCACCAGCGGACAGGTCCCGCTCCCCGTCCGCAAGCGCCGGGCCCCGTGCCCACGACGGCGGACGACGAGCCTCCAGCCCCAGGTCCCAGCCTCTCCCTGGCGCGGCGCTCCCCTCCGACGCCGCGCGTGCAAGCGGCTCCGACCTCGACCCTCGCGGATCTACCCCCGGTCTCCTCGCCCCCACCCGAGAGCCCGAGCGTCACGCTCGAGTCGCACGCCTCGAGCGAGGTCGAGGTCCGCGTTCTCGAGGCGAAGTCCAACCGGCCCGCGGCCCATGCGAGGGTCGAGCTGCGCTTCTTCGCCGAGGGCGCAGACTTCGACGCGGGGCAGACGATTCTGCGACGCACCGATAGCCACGGCTTCGTCCGGCAGCGCTTCTCCCCCGGCCTGCTCAGCGTCGTGGCCTGGAACGAAACGAGTGCCGGTGGTCCCTTCGAGGTCAGCGTCGGCCCCGCAGAGGCTCCCGAGCTCGAGATCGCCCTCCAGCCGACCCTGCCCGTCGAAGGGCGCGTCGTGGACGCCTCGACGGGAGAGGGTCTGGGTGGAGCCCAGGTCAGCGTCTGGACCTTCGCGGAGTCGGACACGGTGGTCACGGGCGCGGACGGCACCTTTCTCCATCCTCGCTTCCCCACCGATGCCTTCGCGGAGCAGCTGCGCGTGACCCTGCCCGGCTTCGGTGCCCAGGTGTGCTACCTCGAAGCGAGCGAGGAAGGATGGAGCGTGCCGTCCCCGACCCGGGAAGACGCCGCCGTCCAAGGCACAGGCACACCCTGGGTCGAGATCGCACTGGTTCCCAACCTGGAGATCACGGGCAAGATCGTTGGCGCCGGCGGCGCGGTCGTGCCCGGAGCTCGCATCGAAGCCGAGGGTTTCTACTACGTGTTGCCGTCGGTCGCCTCGCGCGACGCAGCCGAGGCCTCGAGCAGCGAGGACGGCTCGTTTCGACTCGAGGGGCTACGCTCCGACATCGGCCATTCCCTTCGCGTTCGCGCCGAAGGTTTCGCCGACCGCGTCCTGGAACTCGAGGGCGACCTGGATCGCACCCTCGACCTGGGACGCATCTGGCTGAGTCCACAGGCGCTCCTGTCCGGCGTCGTTCTCGACCCCGACGGAACGCCGGTCGAGGACATCCTGGTCGAGCTCATCCCTCGCGGAGAGCCCTCCGAGGGAATCCGGGAGAGCACCGTCGACACGGGCCTGCGCACCCACGGCGAGTCCTTTCGAACCCGCACCGATCCTGCCGGAGTCTTCGACTTCCCGGGCCTGTCCCCGGGCGAGTTCAGCCTGCACGTGGCCCGCGATTCGGAGAGTGTCCTCGTGCACGAGGTCTCGTTGAGCGGTTGCAGCGCGAACGACTGGCTCGAACTGCGCCTGCCGCCGGGCAGCTTGACCCTGGTCGGAGAGGTTCGCACCTCGGGCGCGGCGCTCGCCGGCGCGGAGGTCATCGTCGAACGACACGGGTACGTGGGCTCGGTGAAGACGGATTCCGAGGGACGCTTCCGCGTCGCGGGGCTCGACGACGAGGGTGCTTACGAGCTCGAAGTGCGTGGGACCTGCTCGCGTACGGGTGCGCTCCTCACGGCCCGCACCAGCTCCTGGGCCCACGCCAAGCCGGTCCTGAATCTGGGACGACGCTGATGTCTTGCCCCGGGGGGCGAGCCGTGCCCCAATAGTCCGTGCGCGGGGGAGCGCCCGCGCACGGCCATGGCAAGCTCGAGAGAGACACCCCAGGCCGGTGACGTCCGAACGTCGCACCGGAACTGGGGCAAAGCTCCCGCGGCACTCCACGAGAAACGTGAGGTGCTCCTGAGCCGCCTTCGTCGCATCGCGGAGCACAGCCCGCCGAGGTCCCGCTACCTCGAGCTGGATCCGATCGGACGCGGCGGCATGGGGGAGGTCGTTCGGGTCTGGGACAACGACCTGGGACGCGAGCTGGCGATGAAGCGCATCACTCTCCCGGACGGCCCCGAGTCGCCCACCGAGCGCGAGGAACACGAAGCCCTGCTCGCCCTCTTCATCGAGGAGGCCCAGATCACGGCCCAGCTCGATCACCCGGGCATCGTCCCCGTGCACGAGATCTCCGTCGATCGCGACGGGGTCCTCTCCTTCACGATGCCCCTCGTCCGCGGCCAGGATCTCGATGCGACCCTGCAGCTCGTTCGCGACTCCGCGGACGGCTGGAACCGCCCCCGGGTTCTGAATGTGCTGCTCAAGGTCTGCGACGCCGTCACTTTCGCCCACTCCAAGGGAGTCATCCATCGCGACCTGAAGCCGTCCAACATCATGGTCGGGCCCTTTGGCGAGGCCTACGTGATGGACTGGGGCCTGGCCTGGATTCCGGGACGTTCGGCGGCAGCGGGCGTGGTCGGTACGCCCGCCTTCATGTCGCCGGAGCAAGCCGGGCTGGTCGAGGCCGAGGTCGGCCCCCGTTCCGACGTCTACTCCCTCGGTGCGATCCTGTACCAGATCCTGACCGACCGCATGCCCCACGAGCATTCCCAGATGGGCGCGGGCGCGTGGCCCAGTGCTCCACCGACGCCGCTGCATCGCCTGGACCCCGATCTGTCCCCGGAGCTGGTCGCCATCTGCGAGAAGGCCATGAGGGTCCAGCCGAGCGAGCGCTACGCCACGGTGAAGGCCTTCGCCGACGACCTGCGCGCCAACCTCGAGGGACACGTCGTCCGGGCCTACGAATCCGGCCCCTGGGCCCGGGCCCGCAAGTGGATCGGCCGCAACCGAGGCCTGACCTGGGCGCTGGAAGCCTTGCTTCTGCTCGGCATCGTGGCCACGGTCGCCGTGCTCTACGTCCAGGACGAGAAGGTGCGCGCCCTGCGCAGCCAGAACCAGATCGTCCAGCGCGAGCAGTACGCAGCCAACCTGCGCGCCGCCGACCTGGGCCTGCGCATTCTCAATACCCTGGACGCTAGCGCGCGGCTGAGCCAAACGCCCGAACACCTGCGCGGCTGGGAGTGGGAACACCTCCAGCTCAAATTGGACTCGAGCCTGACGCGGGTCTCCGCAGGCACCCCTCTGCGCTGGGCGGGCCGGCTGGCCGACGGGCGCATGGCGACCCTGCGGGACGGGGGCGTCGACCTGTGGGACCTGGAAACACGCCGCAAGGACACCCTGGTCGAGGAGGCGATTCGCTCCCTGGCCGTGGACCCCGCGGGACGCCTCATCGCGACGGGGTCCGCCGCGGGAACGGTCACCCTGAGGGAGCTCGACTCGGGCTCACGAAGGACCTTCGAGGCGAGCCGCGTCCCCATCGATCGCCTGGTCTTCGCCCCGTCGAAGAATCTCCTGGCCGTGGCCGACGAAGCCGGTCGACTGCAGCTGTTCGACCTCACCGAGAGGCCCCCCACGGCGGTTCTGGAGCTCTCCCAGGACACGACCCCGGCCCTGGCCTTCTCCGGGGATGCGCGCTGGCTGTGGGTCACCGACCGGGACGCGGTCGAGCTCTGGGACGGCCGCGTCGTGATCCTGGCCCACGTGAAGGAGCTGCTCGAACAGGCGGTCGAGAAGATCGCCGCGATCGCGCCGGGCCTGCCCATCGGCGTCTACTCGGCGGGCCTC
>JAUIEE010000073.1 GCA_030428965.1 bacterium
GCCGAACACGATCGGCGGAGCTCCTTCGAGCTCCAGGAGCTCCATCGTGGCGCCGCGCGCTTCGAAGGCGCTCTTCAGGGCCCGGGCGTTGGCGCGAACGTTCTCGCTGTCTGCGGCGACGTTGGGGAGGCGCAGCAACTCGACGTAGCGCGAGAGGATCGTGCCCCAGCGCGCGTCACGCCAGGCGCGGACCTCTTCGAGCACATCCGCCGGGCCCGTCAGGGCCAGGCTCGCCAGCAGCGCGCCGAGCACTAGGTCGGCGTTCCCGTCAAGACCCGCAGGTAGCTCTTCCACGGACCGACCTGGTCGGCCAGCTGGTGGGCACAGACCCGCGAG
Organism: bacterium; assembly: GCA_030428965.1. GTDB lineage: Bacteria > Planctomycetota > UBA1135 > UBA1135 > JAUIEE01. The sequence continues at coordinate 337 of JAUIEE010000073.1, forward strand.
AGCTGGGCCAGGTGATCGAGGTCGTGCACGACCCAGGTGGAGAGCAGCTGTTCGAGGCTGACCGGACCGAAGTCGGGGTGCTTGCCTTTTCGCGCGAGGTCCTCCGGCGCCAGGTCGAAGGCCTTCAGGGCGTGAATGTTCGTGCGTCGCAGCTCCCCGAACAGATCCTGCAGCCCGGCCAGGGTGCGCTCCTCCATCTCCGGCACGGCATGCCCCTGTCGGTCGAAGGGCCGGAACTCGGGCACCTCCCCGGGCTCCGCCTCGAGGATCTGCTTGGTGCGCACGAGCCAGTCCGTGCGCTCTCCGTGGATCAGGTGGGACAGGATGTCCCGGGGACTCCAGGAGCCCTGGCCTTCGTTCGAGGTCACCCACTCGGGGGGCAGCCCCTCCAGGAACGAACGCACGACGGCCGGCGTGTGGAACAGGAACTGGATCGATCGTTCGAGGTCGAAAGCCATGGGGAGCTCTCCTGGGCAGGGGGCGCGGGATTGTAGCCGTGGGGATGCTGCACTCCAATTCCAGGAGGAAAGGGGGCTATGTGTGGGACAAATGGGTTCTCGAGGGGGGGCAACGTACCCAGCGCGCACCCGGGCGATTGCCAAGCACCCCTGCGGCGCTACACTCCCGCTCCCCCGCCCCGACCTCCGTCCACGGGCGGCCAACGAGGAGAATGACCCGTGCAGAAACGTGCTCTTGGAATGATCGAGACGAAGGGCCTGGTCGGGGCCATCGAGGCGGCCGACGCCATGGTGAAGGCGGCCAAGGTGGATCTCTTCGGCAAGGAGAAGGCGACCGCCGGCCTCGTGACCATGTACGTCACCGGCGAGGTGGGGGCGGTCAAGGCCTCGACCGACGCGGGGGCCGCGGCGGCCCGGCGGGTCGGTGAGCTGGTCAGCGTGCACGTCATCCCCCGACCCCACGACCAGGTCATCGCGCGCATCCTGCCCAAGATGAGCGCACCTCAGGGCGCCCAGGACTAGTCCACGACCGTGCCCTCGTCCCTCGATCCGGACCTGCGCGCCCTCCAGGAGGTGCGCGACTGCGTGGAGCGCGCCCGCGCGGCCCAGAAGACCTTTGCCCGCGCCGGGCAAGGGGAGGTGGACAAGGTGTGCGAGGCGGTCGCGCAGGCCGCGGCCAAGGCGGCCTACCCGCTGGCCAAGCTGGCGGTCGAGGAGACCGGCATCGGTCGCGTCCATTACAAGGTGCAGAAGAACCTGTTCGGCGCCGAGGGAACCTGGGCCTCGATCCGTGACGAGAAGACGGTCGGGATCGTGTCCCGGGACGAGCGCACCGGGGTGCTCGAGGTGGCGACACCGATCGGAGTCGTGTGCGGCATCGTCCCGACGACCAACCCCACCTCGACCACGATCAACAACGCCCTGATCGCGCTCAAGGGGCGCAACGGGATCGTGATCAGCCCGCACCCCCGGGCGCGGCGCTGCATCGCCGAGACGGTCGAGGTGATCCGCGGCGCCCTCGAACGGGCCGGCGCTCCCGCGGACCTGGTGCAGTCCCTCTCCAATCCCACCATCGAGTCCACCGGGGCCCTGATGAAGCACGAGCACGTGGCCCTGATCCTGGCCACGGGGGGCTCCGGTCTGGTGAAGGCGGCCTACAGCTCGGGCAAGCCGGCCTACGGCGTCGGCCCCGGCAACGTACCGGTCTACATCGACCGGTCCGCCGACCTGGCCCAGGCCGCGCGCTGGATCGTCGCCAGCCAGAGCTTCGACAACGCGACTCTGTGCTGCTCCGAGCAGGCCCTCGTCCTGGATCGGCCCATCGCCGACCAGCTCCTGGCGCAGATGGTCAAGCGCGGCGCTCACCTGTGCGACGAGGAAGAGACGGCCAAGCTCGAGCAGAGCTGCAACCAGCGCGGCCACATGTGCCCCGACATCGTGGGGATGGATCCCTACCGGGTGGCCGAGCGCGCGGGGTTTCGCGTTCCGCGCCAGACGACGGTCCTGTTGGCCCACCAGCAGGGGGTCGGTCGCGAGCACCCGCTCTCGATCGAGATCCTCTGCCCGCTGCTCTCGGTCCACGTCGTGGACGGCTGGGAGGAAGGCTGCCGCGTCTCGATGCAGATCCTGCGCTACGGAGGCCTGGGGCACACGGTCGGCCTGTGGTCGCGGGACGAGTCCGTGCTCGAGGCCTGGTTCCTCGAGAAGCCGGCCAGCCGCATCGTGGCCAACGGACCCACGTCCCAGGGCGCGGTGGGCTACAGCACGAACCTCGCCCCGGCGATGAGCCTCGGCTGCGGTCCCCAGGCCGGCAACATCACCTCCGACAACATCACCGCGCGCCACATGGTCAACCTGAAGCGCGTGGCCTTTGCCCGGGCCGACTGGGAAGAGACCTACGTGGCCGATCACCGCCGTGCGAGCGCGCTCTCGGGAGATCCGGCTCCCCGCGGCAGCGGGCTGGACGGAGATCCGGCCCTGGGGGCCCCCCGTCCTTCGGCCCACGGTTCGTCCCAGACGTCCGAGCCCCGCCCCTCGCAGTCCGCGGATCGGCCCCACTGGCCGGGCAACGCTCCCAGCCTGCGCCCCCAGCCCAGGGTGGCTCCTCCCCAGCCGAGCACCCAGGGCACGACCCGCATGACCCCCAAGGCGCCGCGCTTCACCGCTCCCTCTGCGCCCGAAGCTGCGGCCCCCCGAACGCGCGTCGCGCCCGCGCCGCCCCCCGCTCCGACCGCGACCGCCGGCCCCTACGTGGGCATGTCCCTGACTCCGACCGAGATCCAGGGCATTCTCGAGCATGCCGGTCGCGGTTGCCCCCTCGGTCCTTGCAAGGGCTGCCCTCACCTGGACGTACAAACCAACGCCTGTAAGGCCTGAGCGTCCCCATCCCAACGCCCACACCCTTTGTGGAGGAGTCCATCCCCATGCCTGAAATGGAAAGCCATCTGATCGCCCTCGGAATGATCGAGACACGCGGCATGGTCGGCGCCGTGGAAGCTGCCGATGCCATGTGCAAGGCGGCGAAAGTCACGCTGCTCGGCAAAGAGATCTCCGGTGGCGGACTCGTCACCGTCCTCGTGCGCGGCGAAGTCGGTGCCGTGAAGGCGGCCACCGATGCGGGCGCCGCCGCCGCTCGACGGGTGGGAGAGTTGATCTCGGTGCACGTCATTCCCCGGCCGGCCGTCGACCTCGAGGGCTTCCTTCCGCCGGTGCCCGAGGACTAGACCCGAGCGAGCATGCAGCCCGTTCAGCCCATCGAGCTTCGGGGCGCGCTCGTCATCGACGAGATGCAGCCGCAGTTCGCCGCGACCGTCGCGGCCAGCACCGAGGGCTACTTCCCGGTGACCGGGGAGAGCGCCTTCTGGCTCGAGGTGCGTCCGGGAATCGTGGTCAACCGCCTGATGGACGTCGCCCTCAAGGCCTGCGACGTGCGTCCCGGAGCGCTGATCACCGAGCGCCACTTCGGCACCCTCGAGGTGCACGGTCCCGATCAGGGCCAGGTCCGCGAGGCCGGAGAGCAGGTCCTGCGCGCGGCTGGGGTCAGCATCGACGACCAGCTGCGGCCGCACGTCTTGACCGACGAGGTGATCCGTCAGATCGACGATCACCACGCCATGCTGATCAACCGCAACCGCGCCGGCATGCTGGTCCTGGGGAAGGACACGCTCTACACCCTCGAGGTGACGCCGGCCATCTGGGTGCTCCTGGCGGCCAACGAGGCGGAGAAGCGCTCGCCCGTGCGCCTGGTCGGCTTGGGCGCCGACGGGGCCGTGGGGCGCTTGCGCTTGGCCGGGACCGACGCCGAGATCGACGAGGCCGTCGCCGCCGTGCAGGTCGCGTTGGCGGGACTGCCGGGGCGCGTGAATCGAGGGGAGGGCTGATGTTCCTGGGACGCGTCATCGGCGAGGTCTGGGCCACCAAGAAGGTGAGCGATCTCGACGGCAAGCGGCTGCTCGTGATCGAGGCCCTGGACGAGCGCCGGGATCCCGCCGCACCCAAGGTCACGCCCGTGGTGGCGGCCGATCCGCTCGGCTGCGACCTGGGCGAACGCGTCGTCGTCGCCTTCGGCAAGGCCGCACGGGTGGCCTGCGGGGGAGACGGAGACTTTGCTTTCGAAGCCGCCGTGGTCGGCATCGTCGACGACGTCGAGGTGCCCGGGGCTCCAGCCTCCTGGGGCGAGGAGGGTGAGAGATGCTCGTAGGGACCGTGGTCGGCCAGGTCTGGGCTACCCGCAAGGAAACGACGCTGGAGGGGCTGCGTCTCCTGGTGGTGCAACCCTTCGTGAGCCGCGGCGAGAACGCCGAGACCGTGGTCGCCGCGGACACCATCGGTGCCGACCTCGGGGAACGGGTGCTCGTCGTCTTCGGTCGAGCTGCCCGCCACGCGATCGGGCGCGGACACGACGTGGGCTTTCAGACGGCGATCGTTGCCGTGATCGACGGAATGGAGCTCGCCGGCGGACGGCGAGTCGGACAGACGGCGGAGACCGACGCCTGAGCGCGCGGAGCCGGGAGGTAACCATGACACGCAATGACTTCAACCCGAGCGTCCAGGACAAGAAGGCATTCGGGCCGTGCATCGGGCTGCTCGAGCTCTCGTCGGTCGCCCGTGGCATCGAGGTCGCCGATGCGATCCTGTGGCAGGCCGACGTGGAGATCCTGTTCTCCTCACCTGTCCAGCCCGGACACTACGTGCTCCTGTTCGCGGGCAGCGTCCAGGACGTGCGCTCTTCGCTCGAGCTCGGGATCGAGGTGGCCCAGTCGGATCTGATCGATCGGCTCCTGATCGAGCAGATCCACGACCAGATCGAGGGCGCCTTGAAGCGCAAGGGGGGCCACATCAACGGTCAGCTGGACGCCATCGGTGTGGTCGAGACCCAGACCGTGGCCTCCACGATCGTGGCTGCCGACAAGGCCCTGAAGACCGCCACGGTAGACATCTTCGACCTGCGCATCGCCAACGGGCTGGGGGGCAAGAGCTTCTTCGCCCTGACCGGATCGGTCAGCGACGTGCGCTCCTCGGTGGACGCCGGGGCGCGCAGCGCGGAAGCGGCCGGTCAGCTGACCCGCGAGGTCGTCATTCCCAAGCCGCACCCGGACCTGGCCCAGCACCTCTAGGAGCCCTGCGATGACCCGGCGCTTCCTGACCTCCGAAGACGTTCGCCGCGAACAGAGCGGGGAGATCGTCGTGGACGAGACGACCCTGGTGACTCCCCAGGCCCTGGAGACCGCGCGGGAGGCCGGGGTTCGAATTCGGACGGCTTCCGGTGAGTGGAGCGAACCTGAGCCCGACCGTGGACCCGACGCCGAGCGCGCAATGCACGCGCTGCCCCACCTGCCCGAGCCGGAGGACAACCCTTCCCTGTCCTCGAGCGCCATCGTGACGGCGGTCGGCAAGAACCGGGGCGGCGTGCTGGCGGAGATCACCGCGGCCATCGCGGGCATCGGCGGCAACGTGCACGACGTCTCGCAGAAGGTCGTCGAAGGCTACTTCCACATGATCCTGACCGTCGAGCTCCCCCCGGAAGGAAGCTTCGACCAGCTGAAGTCCTGCCTGGAGTGCCTCGGCAATCCCGACGATTTCGCCGTCCGGGTCATGAACGAGCGGGTCTTCCGCTTCATGCACCGCGTCTAGCAGCCCGTTGAAGAAGTCATTCGGCGCCATGACGACGTCCTCCACTTCGGTGCGGCACCTGAAAGCCTCGCCGAATGTACGCATTCGCCTGCGTTTCCAGGCACCACCCCAAAGCAGATGTCACCGCCCTGGCATCCGAAGCCCTTCTTCAACGGGCTGCAGCCCATGACCTTCTCCGATCGCGAGATCCTCGAGACCGTGCGCATGGTCGAGCTGGAGACGCTCGACATTCGCACCACGACCCTGGGGATCAGCCTGTTCGACTGTGCGGACCCCGACCTCGAGAGCACCTGCGAGAAGGTCTACGCCAAGATCCTGCACCACGCCTCGAACCTGGTCGAGGTGGCGGAGTCGATCAGCTCCGACTACGGCATCCCGATCGTGAACAAGCGCATTGCGGTGACCCCGATCTCCTGGGTGGCCGCCGCTTCGGGAGCCCGGGACCTCACGCCCTTGGCCCGCGCGCTGGACGCGGCGGCCCGGGAGGTCGGCGTCGATTTCATCGGCGGTTTCAGCGCCTACGTCCAGAAGGGCTTCACCCACGCGGACCGCGCCGTCTTCGACTCGATCCCGAGCGCCCTGGCGGCCACCGAGCGCGTGTGCGCTTCGGTCTCCCTCGGCAGCACCCAGGCCGGGATCAACATGGATGCCGTGGCCCAGTTCTCCGACGCCATCCTCGAGGCGGCCCGCCTGACGGCGGACCGTGGCGGGCTGGCCTGCGCCAAGCTGGTCTGCTTCTGCAACGCGGTCCAGGACAACCCGTTCGTCGCCGGAGCCCACATCGGCGTCGGCGAGCCGGAGACGGTCTTGTCCGTCGGGGTTTCGGGCCCTGGCGTCGTGCGATCCGCCCTGGAGCGTCTGGACCCGGACGCGGACCTCCTGTCGGTCGCCGAGACGGTCAAGCGCACCGCGTTCAAGGTCACGCGCATGGGGGAGCTCGTCGGGCGCGAAGCGGCCAAGCGCCTGGGCACACGTTTCGGCATCGTGGACGTCAGCCTGGCGCCCACGCCGGCGATCGGCGATTCGGTGGGCGCGATCCTGGAGCTGATCGGGGTCGAACGCACGGGGGGACCGGGCACCACCGCGGCGCTGGCCCTCTTGACCGACGCGGTCAAGAAGGGCGGCGCGATGGCTTCCTCCTGCGTCGGCGGGCTCTCCGGCGCCTTCATTCCGGTCTCCGAGGACCAGGGCATGATCGACGCCGTGGCGGAGGGCGCCCTCTCCCTGGCCAAGCTGGAAGCGATGACCTCGGTCTGTTCGGTGGGGCTCGACATGATCGCCGTCCCCGGGGACACGTCGGCCGCCACGCTGACCGGCCTCATCGCCGATGAGATGGCCATCGGCATGATGAACCACAAGACGACCGCCGTGCGGGTGATCCCCGTGCCGGGCAAGGGCCCGGGGGAGACCGTGGAGTGGGGGGGACTCCTGGGCACGGCCATCGTGCAGGATCCGGGGCGCTTCGGATGCAGCGGCCTGCACGCCCGCGCGGGGCGCATTCCCGCCCCGGCCCTCGGCTACCGCAACTAGGGGGGGACGGAGGTTCCGTTGCTCTCCTGGCACGGCCCGAATCCCGGCTCCTGCCCCCTCTTGGGTCCACCTGGGACGGACAGAAGGTTTTTCGCGACTTCGGCGGAAGGGCTCTCAAGGAGACGGGCAGATTTTCCGAAGGGGCTCCGAGAGGGGACCGGAGTGGTCCCAGCGGACCTTGGCCTGTTTCAACCACACCATTCTGATCGTCGATCGCAGCGCGGCTACCCTGGCCGCCCTACGCTTCGTCCTGGACGAGGAGTTCGAGGTGCGTTCGGCCGGGAACGGAGCGGAGGCCCTCGAGCTTGCCCGCGAGTGCGGCCCCTTCGCGGCCGTCCTGGCGGACCAGGACCTGGAGGGCATGCCCGGCATCGAGCTCTTGCAGGAGTTCCGCGAGAGCTGGCCGGACACCGTGCGGCTGATGCTGTCCTCCCAGGCGGATCTTCCCACGGCCATCGAAGCCGTCCACAAGGCGTCGGTCTTCCGTCTCTTGCCCAAGCCGGTGGATGCGGACGCGGTGCTCGAAGCCGTGGTCGAGGCGGTCGAGGCCCATGCCGCGCGGGAGCGTGAGCGCCTCTTCACCGAGCAGCTCGCCTTTGCGCGTGAGTCCTTGATCGACCTGGCCGTATCGCTGGAGAGGCGCCTGGATCGGCGCTTCAACGCACTGCAGGGGCTTCAGGACCTCGCCATGGAGCTCAATCGGGTCAAGACCCTGGACGAGGTGGCGCAGGTATCCGCCGAGAGGCTCTCCGAGATGCTCGGTGGACGCACCGTGGAGGTGCGCCTCGACTCGGGGGACGCCCCCGCGGGGGTCCGCTGCACGGTCGGCGGAGAGCTCGCGACGCGCAGCCTGTTCCACACCCTGGCCAATTCCTTCGGCAAGGTCGGGCTCTTGCGCTACGACGAATTCTCTCCCTCCGGCGAGAGCTTGACCGACCTCGAGCGGCGCGTCGTCGCCTCGGTGTCCGCCACGATCGCCACGGCGACTCGCAATCAGATCAGCATCAAGGAACGCATCGTCGCCCAGCACGCCACGATCTTCGGTCTGGCCCACCTCGCCGAGAACCGAGACGACGAGACCGGCAAGCACCTGGAGCGCGTGAGCGAATACTGTCGGCTGATTGCAGCCCACCTGGCCACGCGCGGCGAACACCCGGAGATCGACGACCGGTTCATCGAGGACCTGGTCATCTCCGCGCCGCTGCACGACATCGGCAAGGTCGGTATCCCCGATTCGATCCTGCTCAAGCCCGGCAAGCTGGACGCCGGCGAATGGGAGATCATGCGCACCCACCCGACCATCGGAGCCCAGACCCTGCAACGGGTCCTGGCGGTGTCGGGCGAAGAGAGCTTCCTGCGCATGGGCCACGACATCGCCTGGTGCCACCACGAGCGCTGGGACGGTGGGGGCTACCCGCGCGGGCTCGAGGGCGAGGAGATTCCCCTGTGTGCCCGGATCCTGTCCCTGGCCGACTGTTACGACGCCCTGACCACCGTCCGGCCCTACAAGGATGCCTGGCCCCATGCGGAGGCCCAGGCCTACATCGAACAGCAGACCGGCCAGCAGTTCGACCCTCGGGTGGTGGCGGCTTTCCTGGCCCAGTCCACCGCCTTCGATACGGTGCGTGAGCGCCTGGCCGACTCCCTCGAGACGGTCGCCAGCTGAAGCGGGGAGCGGGGGGCGCAATCCTCCGAAAGATCCCTTGAAGGCTCGTCCGATCCGGGCAAGCTCTTCCGGTGGAGTCCTGGAAGCGCACGTACTGGGTCGTTTTCGTGGCGAACCTCATCACCGCCGTGGGGATGATGAGCTTCCTGCCCTTCTTCCCTTCGCTTCTCACGGACATCGGGCTCTCCGATCGGGATGAGATCGCGCGCTGGAGCGGCTTGATCTTCGGCGCCGCTCCCTTCTCCGCGGCCATCATGGGACCCATCTGGGGCTCGGTCGGAGATCGTTTCGGTCGCAAGCCCATGGTCCTGCGGGCCCTGTTCGCGATCACGCTCTTCGTCGGTTGCATGGTCTTCGCCAGGACGCCCGGGCAGCTCCTGGCCCTGCGCATCGGCCAAGGCGTCTTCTCGGGCTTCGTTCCCCCCAGCATCACCCTGGTCAGCGTGGGAGCCCCGAAGGCCGACCAGGGACGGGTGACCGGGTCCCTGCAGGCCTCGCTGCCCGCAGGGATGATCGCCGGACCTCTGGTCGGAGCCCTGATCCAATCGACCCTGGGCATCCGCTGGGTGTTCGTGTTCGTGGCCCTGGCCTCGGGGCTGAGCGGCCTGTTCGTTCTGCTGTGGGCCGAGGAAGACCGCAGCCTGGGGACGACCCTCGAACGCTTCTCGCCGACCTCTCTGTTGGCGGGGACCCTGGCCGATCTGCGCGCCCTGCTCCTGGAGCCCCGGGTGCGCTGGGCGGTCCTCTTGCTCTTCGCCGTTCAGTTCGGGCTGGGGGCCTCCAACCCGCTCATGGAGCTGCACGTGGCCGACGTCTGGGAAGGGGATCCCGAGCGCGTGGTGGGGCTGACCGCGATCCTGTTCTCCGCCCTGGCCGTGGCCAGCGTGATCTCCAATCCCCTGTGGGGGCGCTGGGGGGACCGCATCGGACACGGGTCCACCCTCCTGTGCGCGACTTTCTCGTCGGGCATCGCCCTCGGGCTGCACGCCCTCGTCCCCGGCTTTGCTCTCCTGTTCGTCCTGCGTCTGTTGATGGGGGTCTTCTCCCCCGGAGCCAACGTGGCCGCCTTCGGCCTGGCAGCGACGGAGACGCCGGTCGCCCGGCGCGGGAACGCCTTCGGTGCCGTGTTCAGTGCGCGCGCCCTGGCCGTTTCCCTCGGTGGCATTCTCGGCGGCTGGCTCGCCTCCCAGATCGGCATCGACGGCCTCTTCCTGGTGGGGGGTGGGGCGATGCTGCTGGGGGCACTGCTCGGCCGTTCGCGGCTCGCGGGCTAGGCTCCTGAATCACCGTAAGTGGAGGCTTGCAGTGGGCCCGGAAATCCCGATCCTCTCGTGGACCTCCAACTCCTGAACCCTCGATCGACCCAGAACCATGCGACGCACCCTGACGCTCCTCTTCTCCTTCACCCTCGCGACCCTGACCCTGGGCTACGCCGCGCCCCGCCTGGCCGAGGGCTGGAAGCCCTTCTCCTTCCAGGGGACCGAGCGCTTCGAGTACAAGCTCGTCACCCACCAGCGCGGTCAGAAACCCAAGGAATCGGGCATGATCCTGGAGCTGGACAAGAGCGAGCAGAAGTCCGATGCGGGGGCCGAGCTCGTCAAGCTGAGCTACACGACCCAGCATTGGGTCGAGAAGGACAAGCTGCAGGGGCCGAACGCGCTGGCTTCCTTCGGGCTCGCTGGAGGCATGGCGCCCTCCTTTTTCTTCATGAACCCGATGATCACCGGATTCTCGGAGCAGATGGATTTCGAGGTCGGTGAGAAGATGAGCCTGTTCGGAGCCGGCAAGGTCGAGATCACGGCCAAGGAGACCGTGGCTGGTGTTGAAGGCTTCGTGTGCAAGATGTTCGGCCCCAAGGCACAGAACGAGCCTCTGCAGTTCGAGTGGGTCGTCAACCCCGAGGTGGCTCTCCCGCTGCGCGTCCTCACCTACCAGAACGGTGAGTTGAGCTCCGAGATGCACCTCGTCTCCTACGAGCCCTAGGCGCACTCCCTGGACCGTGCCCGGCTTCGGCCGGGTGCTTCGGACCGGCGAACTAGGCCGGACGTTTCTCGCTGGCGGCGGCGCGGGAGGGCAAAGCGGCCTCCGGCTCCGGCTGGGCCACGAGGCGCACGCACAGCTCGAGCAACGCCTGGCGATCCAGGGGCTTGGTCACGTACTCGTCGCATCCGGCTTCCAGGCACTTCTCCCGGTCGCCGGACATGGCGTGGGCCGTCAAGGCCACGATGGGCAGCTTGCAGCCCTCGGCCCTCAGGCGGGCGGTCGCCTCGTAGCCGTCGAGAATGGGCATCTGCATGTCCATCAGGATCAGGTCGAAGGCCTGACCGTCGCGCTGGGCCTGGTCGTAGACCTCGCAGCCCTCCAGGCCGTTGTCCGCCACGACGACCTGCGCCCCGGCCTTGCGCAGCACGGCCGAGAGCAGGGCCTGGTTGAACTTGCCGTCCTCGACGATGAGCACTCGGCTGTGCATGCGGGGCATGCTGGAGCCGTCACGCAGGCCACCCTCGCGGCGGTTCAGGTCGCACTCGGCCCGGTCGTACTCGACCAGCTCGAGCTCCTCGGACTCGACGGGGATCCTCAGGCTGAAGGTGCTCCCCTTCTCCGGCTCGCTCTGGACCTCGAGACTGCCACCCATCATGGAGGCCAACCGCTTGGAGATGGCCAGGCCCAGTCCTGTTCCACCGACCTTGCGGGTGTTGGACATGTCGGCCTGGATGAAGGCGTCGAACAGCTTGGGAAGGACGTCCGCGGCGATGCCCACGCCGGTGTCGACCACGTGGAAGTGCAGCTCGGGGCGTTCGGAGCCCTGGGTGCCGCCCATGCTCATCTGCAGCTCTACCGTTCCGTGCTGGGTGAACTTGATCGCGTTGCCCATCACGTTGAGCAGGATCTGACGGACCCGTACCGAGTCGGTGCGGAAGCTCCTGGGAATCGGGCCGTCGGTGACGAGCGAGAGCTCCAGGTCCTTCTCCGCCGCCTGGGGCCTGAGCAGCGTGGCGACTTCGCGCGCGGTGTCGAAGGGCTGGAAGTCGCCCGGGACGATTTGCATGTGCCCGGCCTCGATCTTCGAGAGGTCGAGGATGTCGTTGAGGATCGTGAGGAGGTGCTTGCCGCTCCTGCGAATGGTATCGCCGTAGTCGGAGCGTTCCTCGGCCGTGGTGCTGGGGTCGCACAACAGGTCGACGTACCCGAGAATCGCGTTCATGGGCGTGCGAATCTCGTGGCTCATGTTCGTGAGGAACTGGGACTTGGCCTTGTTGGCCGCCTCGGCCCGAATGTTCGCCTCGCGCAGTTCCTCTAGCTGAGAACGTTCCCGCTGGATGACGTTCCACTTTTCGGTGAGCGCTCCCGCCAGCTGCCGCACCTCCACAGGGTCGAAGGGCTTCTTGAGGATCAGGAGCTGTTCGATGTTGCCGGTCTCCTCGATGATCTCCTCGAAGGAGTAGTCCGAGTAGGCCGTGCAGATCACGACCTGCATGTCCGGATCGGCTTTCCACAGGTTCTTGATCGTCTGCAGGCCATCCATGCCGGGAGGCATGCGGACATCGACGAAAGCCATCGCGAAGGGGCGGTTCTGCTGCATGGCGCTCTGCAAGAGCTCCACCCCCTCCTGCCCCTGGTAAGCCGAGGTCAGCTCGAAGTCGCTGCGGTTCTGCTTCGGTTTCTCCTCTTCGTCGTCGTCGCCGAAGAAGGCCGCCCGGGCGTTGTGGAGGTTCTCCTGACTCTCGCCTCCGGCGAGGATCTTGCGGAAGTCCTCGTGGATGTCTCGATTGTCGTCGATCAGGAGGATGCGGCGGTTCTTGCTTTCCATGTCGGCCTAGCTGGTCGGGTCCGGCTTGCGGGCGTGGCGGGGAATCTCCAGGGTGAACAGGGCTCCGGCCTCGTGTCCCCGGCTGGTGGCGCGCAGAGATCCCCCGAGTTCGGTTGCCGAGTTGGCCGAGGCGTGCAGCCCGAAGCCGTGCCCGGCCTTCTTCGTCGTGAAGCCGTGGTTGAAGATGCGGGTCAGGTTCTCCTCGGAGATTCCGATGCCGTTGTCTTCGACTTCGATGGCGATGATGTCGTCTTCGCGTTCGAGTGTCCGAACGGTGAGCTCCTTGGGCTCGTTGCCCGACTCGAGCAGGGCGTGCCGCGCGTTCTGAACCAGGTTGACGATGATCTCGGTCACCTTCTGGCTGTCCACGGCGATCGGCGGAAGATCCGTGTACTCCCGGAAGATGTCCAGCTCGCCGGGCCTTCCGGCCTTCTCGCACATCTCCACGGCCTTGTCGACCAGGTCGTTCACGGAGGCCTTTTCGAAGGCCACCGTCTTGACGGCATAGCTCTGCTGGGAGCGCACAAGCTCGGCCATGTGCTCGACCCCGGCTCGCAGCGAGGTGAGCTCCTTGGTCAGGTCGGCGCGCTGGCCCTTCAGGGAGTCGGTCAGGCTGCTGAGGAAGGGCAGCATGTGCTTGCCCTTGGGATCGGTGCTGATGAACTCCGCCAGGTCGTCCTCGTTCTTCCTGAGGACGTCCAGGAGTCGCTCCAGGTCGCCGATGACCATCTCATTGGTCTTGCGCGCGGCCATGTTGGCCGAGACGTTGACGCTGTTCAGCACGTTGCCGATGTTGTGCAGGACGCCGGTCGCGATCTCGGACATGCCCGCCGTGCGGGCGGATCGGATGTTCTGGGCCCGGGCTTCGGCGAGCTTCTCCAGCATGCGGTCGAACTCCTTGGAGAGCAGGCCGATCTCATCCTCCCGATCCATGTTGGTCTTGAGGGTGGCGTCGTCGGTCTTGCCGATCTCGACCGCGTGGTGGGTCAGCTCGGTCAGCGGCTTGATGACGATCTTCTGCAGCAGCAACAGGAGGAAGGTCAGGATCAGCAGGCTGGTGGCGATGGTCGAGATCTGCGCGAAGAAGATGACCCGCTCTCCCTGGGTGGTGATCTCCCGCGGCAGGCGGACGCGCAGAAGCAGGGAAGGGGCCAGGCGGACGTCGGTCAGGGTCGCGTAGATGCTCAGGCTGTCGCCAGTCCGCTCGACGGCAGGTTCGGCCGAACCGGTGATCTGGTCCACCAGCTCCCGCTCCCGGTCGGGCAGGTTCTGGCTTTCGAGGGGCCAGATGTCGAGCGAGACCTGGACGCGCTCTCCCAGGGTCTGGGCCAGGCCCTGGTCGATGAAGCGGCCCATGAGCACGGCGCCTACGTGTCCCTGCCCTTCGTTCTCGTGCAGGATCGGGTGGGAGGCGACGAACATCAGCCCCCGTTCCGTCTCCATGATGCCGGACGCCGCCCGGGGATCTTGTTGGCTCGGGAGCAGTGGGTGGAAGGGCAGCAGCCTTCCCGCCGGGAATTCGCGCAGCTGAATCTGCTCGCGCGTTGCGGGCTCCTCGATCCTGCCCCAGGTCACGAAGCCATCGCGGTCGCACAGGTAGAGCAGGTCCACTCCGTTCTCGGCGAGGATGGCCTCCTGGGGCGTCTCGGCCACCAGGTTCTGGGTCTGGAGGAAGCGTTTGGTGGCCTTCCACTCGGCCCACCTTTGACAGTCCGCCTCCAGCTCCTGGGCTTCGCGCTCGATGCTCGAAAGCGCCCGTTGGAGGTTGCGCCCGGCTTGTTCGTTCTCGAGGGCGACGAAGGTCTCGCGCACCATGAAGCGCTGAATGAGGTTGTCCAGCACCGCATAGGTGACGACCAGCACCGAGAGAATGAAGACGATCTTGGATCGGAGGGACATGGCTGGGGAGGCCGATGAGCGCAGCGCTCGTCAGGGATTGGGGTCTCTCATGCCGCTCTCCGGCGCTCCTGTTCGGGCGCGGAGGACCGAGCTTCCCCGAGGGCGAGGGTGGCTTCGTTGATCCGGTCGCACAGCTCCTGGAGCTCGTCACCCTTGCGGATGCGGCAGGGACCGTCCTGTTCTCCGCGGGCGACCTGACCGAGGTACTGCTCGAAGCGATAGACGGGACCCGCGATGCGGAAGGTCACCAGCACGCCGACGGTGAAGATCAAGGGGAGCAGCAGCCCGAAGGAGAACAGCAGGACCTCGAACATCAGCGAGGGCAGGAGCTCCTGCAGGTAGTTGCCTCCGGAGGGCATTTCCGTCGCCGCTTCGGACAGTCGCTGTCCGATCAGAAGGGACTGCAGCAGGAAGGAGAGGGCACACAGGCCCAGGAAGGCCCCGATCAAGCGAAACTGCAGTCCCGGCTTGATCAGCTTGATGCGTCTCTTGTACTTGTTCGATTGCCTCGGCATGGCCATCAGGGGGAAAGGAACCCGACTCCTTTTCGAGACCAGGAAGCCAGCTCT
>JAUIEE010000555.1 GCA_030428965.1 bacterium
TCCTCGATGAGATCGGCGACATGCCCCTCGAGATGCAGGCCAAGCTCCTGCGTGTGCTCGAGGAGAGGGAGGTGCGTCCGGTCGGGGCGACCAAGACCCAGAAGGTCGACGTGCGCATCGTCGTGGCGACCCACCGGGACCTCGTGCGGGCCGTGGCCGCGAAGGAGTTCCGAGAGGATCTCTTCTACCGCCTGAACGTGGTGCGCATCGAGCTGCCCGCCCTGCGTGAGCGTCCCGGGGACATCGAGCTCCTGGCACGGCACTTCGCCGTGGTCCTGGCCCGCTCCCTGGGCAAGCCGCCCGTCGAGCTCACCGACGAAGCCCTGGCGGTGCTGACCGCGGCTCCCTGGCCGGGGAACGTTCGCCAGCTCGAGAACGAGCTGCGCCGGGCCATCGCCCTGGGTCAGGGCCGGCTGTCCGCCGCGGATCTCTCCCCTTCCCTGGCAGCTCCCGGGTAACGGATCGCGCCGCATCCACTATCCTCCAGGCGTCCGGTCTTCACCTGAGGGGGAGTTCCATGCTGCGAGTGGTCGTCGAAGAGAGAGGGAAGCGCCGCGCCTTCCGGTTGGGGGAGGGGGTCTTGACCGTCGGGAGCGGGGCGGAGGCTCGCCTGCGCCTAGAGTCCCCGGACGTAGCCCTGGTGCACGTCGAAGTTCACCTCCGGGAAGGCGTCGCTCGGCTCCGGGCCCTGCCCGGGGTCGTGCCGCCGCGCCTGGGGCAGCGACCGATCGAAGGGGAGAAGGTGCTCCCCCTGCGACAGCCCGTGGAGCTCGGCAGCGCACGGCTCTGGCTGGAAGCGGCCGAGGGAGAGCTGCAAGGCCCGCTGGAGACCTCCGCCGCCGGCGCGGATCCCGTCGACCGCGCCATCCAGCGTGAGAAGGCCATCGCTCGCTCGATGGAGAAGCCGCGGCGTTCCGTGGTGAAGCGCACGCGTCCCGTCCGGAGTCAGGGAATGCCTGGTTGGCTCCTGGCCCTCTTGATCGTCGCGGGCCTCGGGGCCGGGGCCTGGTTCTTCTCCCAGGGGCTCGAGACCTCCGCGGAGACCCGCGGTCAGGACGCGGTGCGTGCGACCCTGAAGGCCGCCGCCGACCTGATGGAGGCCGGCAACTTCACCGCGGCGGCGGTGCGCCTCGATCAACTGCCCGAGGGCGAGCTGAGCGAGGCCCAGAAGGAACAGATCGGAGAGATGCGGGCCGAGATGGTCGCGCGCCGCGAGCAGTCCCTGCTCGACGTCGAGAACATGAAGGGGACCCAGTACCTGGACGTGCTCCTGATTCGATACGAGAAGAGGTACCTCTCCGGGGAGCCGGAACGACCCAAGGTGCGCCTGTTCCTGAAACGCTGCCAGGAGTTCCGGGAGCGCTGGCCCCAGCACCCGCGGCTCGACTGGGTGGAGCGTCAGGAGCAGCGCTTCGCCGGCTTCATGGGACTGGACGAGCGCGTCCACTTCGAGGACATCGACTGGGAGATCCAGGCCCTGGTCGGAACGAGCCCGCGCAACTACAAGCGCTCGTTCGAGCTGATCGAAGAGTTCCTGCCCGGCGCCAGTCCGAACGACGAGGAAGAGGCCCTGGCGCTTCGTTCGAGGCTCGAGGCCGAGCGCGAGGAGTACCACACAGATCGCCTGCACCAGGCCGAGTACGAGTACGATCGCAAGAAGAACCCCGTCGCTTCGGTGTGGTGGCTCGTCCACAGCGTCATCTGGCTCGGGGACGAGGCGATGGAGGACGAGGCGGCTCAGATCCTGCTCAAGATGCCACGCCTGGACGAGCACCTGCGGGGCTACCAGTCGGAGCACCCGGCCAAGTTCGAAGCGCTGATGGAGCACCCCGAGGTGGCCAGCTACGCCCGATCCAAGGGACTGCTCTAGCGGCCTTCGGCCAGCTCCACTTCCAGGGCGCGCCGCTCCCGTGGCTGGTGCCTGAATGCGGCCAGGTAGCCGCGCCGGGCTTCGGTGGACGGCTCCAGGTCGGGGATGGCCTGCAGGCGCCGGGTCACGGTCACCGTGCCCGGGCGCGGATCGAAGTCGAGGAGCACCGCGGGGGGGGCCAGCTTGCAGGTCCCGGCGCCGTCGCGCACCGCTCGCAGCGCCCCGGGGGAGAGGTCGAGCCCCCGTTCGTGCAGCGTGCCGAGCAGCCGTCCGATGTCGGCGGCGGCCCGGGGGCCGTCGAGGGAGAGGCCCTGCTCGAACACGGCCAGGGCCCTGTTTCCGGCGGTCCGCAGGCCGAGGGGAGCGAGGCAGGGAACGCGATGCTCTTCGAGTCGAGCGGCGTGCAGCCAGGCGGCCTTGACCTGCTCCAGTGTGCCTGCGATGCGGTGCAGGTTGCTCCGGGTGAACAGGTTCCCTGCTCCGGGGAGGTCGCCGCGCAGGAAGATGCGCTCGCTGCGCGAGCCTTCGACCCGGCAGCGGCTCGATGGGCGCAGCCATCGGCCTTGGCCCCGACGCACGGCCCAGCGCCGCCTGTGCCGGGCCCCGGATTCGATCCTGGCCGCAAGCAGGTTCTTCGGCCCGACCGCTTCGCGCAGGTCGGCGGAGAGGTGGGCATACCAGGCGTCCAGGAAGCGCGCCCGCTGGATCCAG
>JAUIEE010000074.1 GCA_030428965.1 bacterium
AACGAGGTTCTGCGTGCAGGGCGTGCCGGTTTCGCCGAGGGAAGTGAGCCTCCGGTCGTCATGCTCACCGCGGATGTGTTTCGCGACAACGCTCTGGCGGTGGTTTTGGAAGGCAAGGCGTTGCCGAACATCGGTTCGCCGGCAATGGTGGAGCAACTCGCCTCCGCCGGCTATCGCGGACCGATCGGGGTGCGCCTCAATCCGGGCTTCGGTCACGGGCATGTCCACCCCGATGCCGGCGGCCATCGGCTCGTCGATCAGGTAGACGCGCCGCGCTCCCGCGCGCTCGGCCGAGTGCACCACCGCTCGCCGCTCCACGTCCGTGATCCCCGTCGGTACCGAGATCACGACCTGGGGCTTCACCCAGCTGCGGCCCTCGTGGACCTTGCTGATGAAGTAGCGCAGCATCTTCTCGGTCACCTCGAAGTCGGCGATCACCCCGTGCTTGAGGGGACGCACGGCCTCGATCGAACCGGGGGTCTTGCCGAGCATGGCCTTGGCGGCGTTGCCGACGGCCATCCCGTCGAGGAGCACCTCGTTGGTCCCCTTGCGGACGGCCACGACGCTCGGCTCGTTGAGGATGATGCCCCGGCCGCGGACGCACACCAGGGTGTTGGCCGTCCCCAGGTCGATGCCCATGTCGACGGAGAAGTTGCCGAGCACCCACTGGAAGGGTTTGAGGATGTTGGCCATCGGGGCAGAAAGGGACCGCTAGAAGCGAGCGTGCCGGCCCCGTCAGGGCCCCGTAACACGGCGGCTGAAAGGACCTCGGAGAGCATCGCAGGCTCGAAGCTGCGAGTTTACCGGTCCCACGGGGCCGATCAAGCTGGTGGATCCGGCGAAGCCCACGGATACCGAGCGATTCTAGGAACTCGCTCTTTCCGCCCCGACCGGGCGCCGTGCGGGCCGGCCTACTTGAAGAACATCCCGGCGCCGTACTGCCCGAGGTGGGCGTCGACGAACAGGATGGCGACCAGCAGCATAACGGCCGTGATCACGGCGATTCCGGTGTCCAGGCCCCCGCCTTCCTCGGCCTCCTCGACCACCTCGACCTCGGCGGCCTTCTTGCTCTTGCGGGACGTGGCCTTGGGCTCACGCTTCGTGCTGCGCTTGGATCGTCTTGCCATGGCAGGATCTCCCTACAGGTGCGTTGCGGCGCGATCGCCCTGGCTGATCTGAACTCCGTCCACCGTACGGGTAATCAGCGCGGAGGAGACGTCGCCCTGGACGTTCTCGACCCGCACCTGGCCCTTGTAGCGGCTGCCCTTGTAGATCTCGAAGGTGTAGCCGCGCTTGACGTCCTGGTTGGACCCGACGTTCAGCATGACGAGGCCCGGGCTGAGGTCGAGGCGCACGTCCAGGACGGCAGCGTCGATCTGGGGCTGGGCCTGGATGTCCTCGTAGGAGACGCCGGTCACGTTGACGAGCACCTGCAGACGGGTCTCGAGCTGGGAGACCTGGTTGCGCATCGAGGTGAGCTCGCGCTCGAGGTCCGCGATCTGGGCCTGGGCCGTCTGGGCGGCCTCCTCGGCGTCCCGGCGAGCCTGCTCGGCGTCCTCCGAGGAGGAAACGGCGTCGTCGCGCTCGTTCTCGAGCTCGCGCGACTGCTCGACGGCGCGGTCCTTGGCCTGCTCGAGCTGGCTGATCGTGTCGTTGTAGTCCCCCAGGGTGCTCTGGATCTTGGCCAGGTCCGCCAGGATGGACTCGTTGCGACGGGCCTCCTCCTGCATCTGGGTCTTGAGCCGCTCGGCCTCGGAATCCAGCTGGTCGCGCTCCTCGCGGAAGCGGCGGGACTGGTCGTTGAGCTGGTTGGTCTCGACCTGGAGGGCGGAGATTTCGCCGTCCTTGTCACCGAGGGCGGTTTCGTGGGCAGCCGCCGCCTCCTCGTATTTCGTCTTCCACTCCTGGCTCGTGGCCAGGGAGTTCGAAGCCCAGCCCAGGAAGGCAGCAGCGAGGACCAGGTTGAGTACGAGGAAGATCCGTCCGATGGGGCTCATGACAGTCCGACGAAAAGGGTTGGATTGGGGGATAGCAGGGGCCGCGGCCTACCTCGTCCGCCCGCGAGGAGCCGGAAGGGGCCGCGACTATAGGGGCGCCCAAGAAGGGGGTCAAGCGAACCCGGATGGCCCGCCAACGGCGCCAGGAAGCCTACTAACCCGACGTCGCGCCCCGGTTACCCTCCCGAGCGGGACTCCTCGCCCCGAGGGTGAGCGGCACGAGGGCCCTCTGGACCCACAGGGCCCCCCAGAAGGGCTGGGTACGGGCGTAGAAGGTTGGGCCAGGATGGGCCCCGGGCGCGGGGACGGGGACATCCACGGCCAGGGTTCCGGCCACCCCTCGATCCTGACCTCGGGTCCGCACGCGGGCGACCTCCCGTCCGTCGGGGCCCAGCACCAGGCTCAGCCCCGAGTTCGTCGCCCGCACGACCGAAATCCCGGTGGAAAGGGCCGCCAATCGCGAAAACGCGACCATCTGGTCCATCTCGCAGGAGTCCCGGTACCAGGCCTCGTTGCTCGCCACGAGGTGGAAGGCCAGCTCCTCCTCGAGGGTCGGTTCGGTGTAGGCGCGCAGGAAGGAGTTGTCGAAGCAGACCGTCGCCCCGAAGCGGTAGCGCTCTCCATCGCGGGTGACGAGCTCCAGAATGCCGGTCTCGGAAGCCGGCACGAGGACCGGCAGGTAGCCCACGAACCTCAGGGCCACTTCCCGGGCCCAGGCCTGGTGCTCCAGGCCGATCAGGGTCTCGGCGCCGGGGACGAGGAAGCGCTTGCTGGCGAACTCGCGCCCGCCCTCGGCCCCGTACAGCGCCACCGAGTTGAAGCGACGGACCCCGTCCCCGTGGCGAGCGAAGAGGTCGGCCCCGGCCAGGAAGGAGGTGCCTTCGGGCAGGACCCCCGGCCCGGAGGCGCCGCGTCCGAACAAGGCTCCCTCGACCCAGTCCCGCTCCACCTCCCGCAGACGCCGGGCGGTCTCGAGGTCGAAGCCCCCCCCAACCCACGGGGGAATCTCGGCCCCCCCTTCCAGAAAGGCGAGGGCCCCGTCGGTGACCAGGGGCAGGAAGAGCATCGACTCGCCCCAGGAGACCAGGTCGACCTCCTCTCCCCCCTCGGATCGGTTGCGCTCGAGCCCCCGGCGGGTGAGCTCCAGGGAGTCCCGGAAATTGTCGTAGGGGCGGACCTCCATCTTGCGCTCCTGGCTGAAACCGGGCTGCACGAGCAGGACCCGGGGCCCCTGCACGGTCTCCGGAGCGGAACTTCCGAGCGAGATCGAGGCAGCCAGGAGCAAGGGAAGGGATCCGAGGAAGAGCGGTGCCGGCCGGCGGCTGCGCCACGATCCGAGCGCACCTCCGGCCAGAGCGGCCAGGACGAAGCCGAGCCCCTCGAGGCCCCAGATCGAGGCACTCGAGGCAAACCAGAGGTGGTGGTGGGCGTAGTGCCCGAGGCGCATCCAGCCCAGCCCCAGCGGCGGAACGAGGTAGGAGCGCAACGCTTCGGTCGCGCTCCAGGCCAGGGGCACGGCGAAGGCCAGGGAGAGCCCCCTGGGCAGCCGACGCAGCAGAAGACCTCCGAGCCCCATGTAGAGGCCCTGGGCCAGACCGATGTAGAGCACGCCGAGAGGAACGACGTAGATGATCCACCACATCAGTCCCCCGAGCCCCACGCTCGCCCCCAGGGCTTCGGCGAGAAACAGCCAGCGCTCTTTGCCCCGTGGCGGACGAGAGACGCGCGCGGCCCAGAGACCCACGGCAACGACCGCGAGCAGGGCGGACCCGTCGGCGTCCAGGACCCCGGGGCTGGCCAGGAACAGG
Organism: bacterium; assembly: GCA_030428965.1. Taxonomy (GTDB): domain Bacteria; phylum Planctomycetota; class UBA1135; order UBA1135; genus JAUIEE01. The sequence continues at coordinate 3,806 of JAUIEE010000074.1, forward strand.
AGCGTCCAGGCCAGGGCCGTGGTCGCGAGGTGCGCGCCGAAGCCGCTGGGCTGCAGGTGGTGGGGTCGGGCTTTCACGCGCGTCAGCGCAGGGGTCGAAAGGTCACGAGCTGACCGGCCTCGATCGTTTCGTCGGGCGGGATGACCACCAGCGCGTCGGACTCGGCCACGGCCACGATGTCGGCCGATCCGCGCCAGGGAACGGGCTCCAGATCCACGCCCCCATCCTTCCTCGCGATCCGCCGGGCGGGCAGGTTGTGCTGGCGACCGCTCGCCGTTCGGGACGGGCCCCGCCAGTGCCCGAAGGCGAGGCGTTCGGCCTGGTCGGCTTCGCCGGCCCCGGCCAGACGCAGGAGCGAGGGGCGCACGAAGACCTCGAACCCGAGCAGGCTCGAGACCGGGTTCCCGGGCAGGCCGAAGACGGGCTGCTCCCCGCGCACGCCGAACCAGATCGGTTTGCCGGGCTTGATGGCGACCTTGTGCAGGACCGGCTCGACTCCCAGGGCCTCGAAGGTGCGGCCGACCAGGTCGTACTTGCCGACGGAAACCCCGCCGGTCGTGATCAGGACGTCGCCTTCCTCCAGGGCGCGCCCGAAGGCCTGCTCCAGCTCGTCGGCGCGGTCGGGCACGATTCCGGCTCCCAGCACCTCGCAGCCGAGCTCGGCGCAGGCGGACGCCAGGAAGAACGTGTTGCCCTCCCGGATCTGACCGCGCCCCGGACGCGTCCTCGCCGGAACGAGCTCGTCCCCGGTGGTCAGGACCGACACGCGCGGGCGCCGAAAGACGGGCACAGGGTCCCACCCGATCGCGGCCAGCACCGCTTGGTCGGCCGGCGTGAGCCGACGTCCCGCCCCGAAGACCTCGCGGCCCTGCCCGAGGATCTCCCCCAGGTGAGAAACGTGACGTTCGGGAGCCACGGCCCGATGGAAGCGCACCTCTTCGCCCTCTCTTTCGGTGTTCTCGACCTGCTCGACCGCGTCGCACTCCGCGGGCAACTCGGCGCCCGTGTAGATCTCGATGCAGGAGCCGCGGGGAACGCTGCCCGCGAAGGGCTCTCCCGCGCGGGACTCGCCGATGCAGGTCAAGCTGACCTCGGGCCGGGCCAGGTCGGCACTGTGCACGGCGTAGCCGTCCATCATGCTCTTCTCGAAGGGAGGCAGATCGACGTCCGAAACGGCCGGACGCGCGAGGAAGCGCCCCAGGGCGTCGGACAACGCAACCTCCTCGACCTCACGCCCCAGGGCGATCCGGGACAGGATCGTTGCACGCGCTTCGGAGGGAGTCCTCATGGGGCTCAAGCTACCTGGTCCAGAGCGCGGACGAAACCGGGACCTCTCGGCTAGCCCGAACTCCGATCCATGCGGGCGCGCACGTGGGCGACGAGCTCCTCGGGATCCTCGCTTCCCACGCGCAGGAGCCCGTCCTCCAGCTCGATCTCGACCAGGCCGCCCGAGCGGATGTTCCAGATCCAACCGCGACCGGGCCACCAGTGGATTCCCATTCCATCCAGAAAGTCGGAACGCCCCGGACGAATCGAGCGTACCTCCCCGTACGGCACGCTCCGACGGAACAGCGGAAGAGGGCCGAAGGCGATTCGCAGACGATCCCCCGCATCGGAAACCGTGAGGTGGGCGAAGCTGAGGGCCGCCAGCAAGAGCACGACCCCGATACCCAAGAAGAGCATGTCCACCCACTCGGGGAACCTGGGGGAGAGGGTCAGGAAGAGCACGCCCAGCATCGCCAGGACCGGATGGAAGCGCCCCTTTTGTCTTCTCACATACATCTCGTGGGTCTCCCCCACCCGCCTCGGGAGGCTCTGGGCCCCCGCCAGGACGTGCGGCGAGACATCTTGCTGCCGCTCCGCCTAGAATTCCAATAATAGGGGGGCGGCCTGTTCGCAGGAGCCCCCGAGTAGCCCGTCGGCTTCCCCCACAGCCTCACGTACCCCAGAGAGAGAGCCCTTTTGCAGCTTCGAGCCACCCTCGCCGCCCTCGGCCTGGCCGCCCTCGTGGGCGGGTGCAAGCCCACCACGGCCGCTACCGAGTCCGAAGAGTCCGTCACCGGTGGAGCCCGGGAGAGGGAGATCCCCAAGGTGCGCGTCGCCTCCCTCGAGCAGCGCGAGATGGTCCAGGTCCTCGAGACGACCTCGGTGCTCGAGTCCGAGACCGAGATCCAGGTCTTCCCGCGTACGGCGGGAGTCATCACCGAGATCGCACGGGAGGAGGGAGACCGGGTCATGGCCGGCGACACGCTCGCCAGCATCGACGACCGCGACCTGAAGCTGGCCGTCCGGGACGCGGAGGTCGCGCTCGAGGAAGCTCGCCAGAGCCAGCGGGAAGCCCAGCTGAGGGTGGAAGAGGCCGCTGCGCGCGTGCAGGGAGCCAAGCTGTCGGCGGACCAGGCGACCCGGGACTACGACCGGGACCTGCGGCTGTTCGAAGGGGAGATCGCCAGTGCCCTGTCCCAGAAGGCCCTGGAAGCCAGTCTCCTGGCCCGGGACAACGCCGTCTCGGAACACCAGCAGGCGGAGATCGCCCTGCGCCTGGCCGAACTGACGTCCGACTCCAGCGCGACGGCCGTGGCCCGCGCCGCCGTCGCCCTCGAGCGCGCCCAGCTCAACCTGTCCTACGCGGCCATCGCCGCCCCCTTCGACGGGGTCGTGGCCGAGAGGATGACGCGGGTCGGCAACAGCGTGAGCACGGGCGAAGCCGTCTACGTCCTGACCGATACCCATCGCCTGCGAGCGGTCTTCTTCCGCCCCCAGGAGGAGCTGGAGCTGTTCCGCCGGGGCCCCGGGGAGGTGGCCTCGAGCAAGCTGGCCTTCAGCGCCACGGCCGAGTCCTACCCGGGACGGGAGTTCCGGGGCGAGATCGAACGCATCAGCCCGACCATCAACGCCGAGTCCGGCCAGTTCCGCGTCACCGCCCGCATCGAGCCTGCGAGCCTCGACGGTCAGGCGCGACTCTTGCCCGGCATGCTCGTGCGCATGCGCATCGTCACGGATCGGCACCCCGAGGCTCAGGTCGTTCCCAAGCGCGCCCTGCGCCGCGAAGGGGAGAGCCTGTACGTGCTCGTGGTCGAGGAAGGCGAGGACGGAAGCCTGAGCGTACGGCGCGTGGACGTGGAAGAGGGCTACTCGGACGACGACCACGTGGAGATCCTGCCCGAGGAGGGCACCTTCGCCGCGGGTACCCAGGTCGTTTCGGTCGGCAGCCGCGACCTGGGCGACGGCGACCCGATCGAGATCGAACGACCGGCCGGGACCGCGCCGGACGAGCCCTCCGAACCGGCAGGCGAGACAGCGACCGAGCCCGCGGAAGCGACCCAAGGGGACTGAGCCCTTGAACGAGCTCCCCGCCCCGCCCGATCCCCGTTCGTCGACGACGGGACCGCTCTCCTTCGTCACGAAGAGGCCGGTCGCCATCACGATGTTCATGCTGGCCATGGCGGTCTTCGGAGCCGTCTCGCTTTCCAAGCTGACCGTCGACCTGTTGCCGGAGATCAGCTACCCCACGCTGACCGTGCGCACGAGCTGGCCCGGAGCCGCTCCCGAAGACGTCGAGGAACGTGTTTCCGAGAAGATCCAGGAGACCCTGGCGACCCTCGACGACATGGTTCGCTCGACGTCGGTGAGTCGCGCCGGAGTCTCGGACGTCGTGCTCGACTTCGACTGGGGCACGCCGATGACCTTCGCGGTCCAGGACGTGCGCGAGCAGCTGGACGGCGTGTTCCTTCCGCGGGACGTCGAGCGACCGCTGATCCTGCGCTACGACCCGAACCTCGATCCCATCCTACGCATCGGCGTGCGCGTGCCGGAGGAGAGCCGGGCCGTGAGCGAGTCCGAGCGCATCGAACAGCTCATCCAGCTGCGCTGGTTGGCGGAGAAGCGCATCAAGCGCGAGCTCGAAGCCATGGAGGGCGTCGCCGCGGTCCAGATCCGCGGCGGGTTGACCGAGGAGATCCGCGTGCGGGTCGACCCGTTCAAGCTGGCCGCCAAGCGCGTCGATCCGACCGAGGTCGCCAACCGACTGGCCCAGGAGAACATCAATGCGTCGGGGGGCTCCCTGCTCGAGGGCTCGGCCGAATACCTCGTGCGAACGGTCAACCAGTTCCGCACGGTCGAGGAGATCGAAGAGCTGCCCGTGGCGCGCCGCGGCGAGGCCGTCATCCGCGTGCGGGACGTCGGTTCCGTGGAACGCACCTACGAGAAGCGCGAGGTGATCAGCCGCATCGGCGGCGCCGAATCCGTCGAAGTGGCCATCTTTCGGGAAGCCGGCGCCAACATCGTCGATCTCGCCGACCGCATCAAAGAGCGCGTGTTCGGCTCGGAGGAGCAGCAGGCCTTTGCCCGCAACCTCGAAGACGAGGGCGGCTCGGCGACGAACCTGGCCCAGCGCAACCAGGTCGATTTCCTTACCTGGCGCCTGCGGAAACAGGCCCAGATGGAGATCCTCTCCGATCAATCCACCTTCATCCGCGACGCCGTAGACGACGTGCGCAACGCGGCCATCCTCGGAGCCCTGTTCGCGATTCTGGTCATCTGGCTCTTCCTGCGCCGGTTGTCGGCCACGCTCATCATCGGCCTCTCGATCCCGATCTCGATCGTGGTCACCTTCGCGCCCATGTACATGGCCGAGGTCAGCTTGAACATCATGTCCCTGGGGGGGTTGGCCCTGGGGGTCGGCATGCTGGTGGACAACGCGATCGTGGTGCTCGAGTCCATCACCCGCTGCCGGGAGGAAGGCGACGACATCTACCAGGCGGCCGTGCGCGGCGTGCGCGAGGTGGCCGGAGCCGTGGTCGCTTCCACCCTGACGACGATCTCGGTCTTCGCGCCGATCGTCTTCGTGACCGGAATCGCAGGTCAGATCTTCGGCGACCAGGCCCTGACGGTCGTCAGCTCCCTGCTCGTCTCGCTCGTGGTGGCGGTGCTGTTCATCCCCATGCTGGCCTCGCGTCCCCTCCTGGCCGGGGCCACCCAGCGGTTCAGCGCGGCCGAGAAACCCAAGTGGCCCAAGCTGCGCTGGGAACTAGGACTCCTGATCGAGAACGTCCTGGTGCTCGGCACCTACTTGATGCTCGAAATCGGCACGTGGATCCTGCGTCTCCTGGTTCCGGTGCTGAGGCTCCTCTACCTGCTGGGCGCGCTCCTGATGCGCCCCTTCAGCTTCACCTTCAACCTGTTCTGGAGCCTGCTCGAGAAGCTCTACCCGCGCGTCCTGCGGGCCGCGCTGGCCCACAGCTGGCTCGTGATCCTGCTGGCGGGCGGTCTTCTGTGGGGGGCGTCCCAGCGCTTCGGGTCCCTCGGCGTCGAGCTCCTGCCCGAGATCCATCAGGGCGAGTTCACCGCCCACACCAAGCTCTTCGTCGGCAGCCCCCTGGCCTCGACCGACGACGTCCTCGGGGCCCTCGACCGCCAGGTGCGCGCCCTGGACGGCGTGGCCAACACGGCCCTCACCGTGGGGATCGAACAGGAGACCCTCTCGCGGGAGATCGAAGGCCCCCACACCGCGCGCCTGACCGTGCGCCTCGACGAAGAGGCCCGTACGCCCGAGCGCGAGGTGGCCCTGGCCGAACAGGTGCGGCGCCTCTTGAGCCAGGATCCCGCCGTGCGCAGCGTCGAGATCACGCGCCCCACTCCCTTCGCCCTCGACTCCCCCATCGCGGTCGAGATCCAGGGCTACGACCTCGAGGAGATCAACGCCGTGGGCGCCGAGGTCCAGGAGCGCCTCGAACGCCTCGACCAGCTGAGCAACGTGCGCAGCACCGTGCGTCCGGGACACCCCGAAGCGCGCATCTCCTTCGACCGGGAGAAGACCCTGGAGCTGGGTCTCGACCTGTCCCAGGTCTCGAACTTCGTCCGCGACCAGGTGCTCGGCAACGTCAGCACCCGCTTCCACGAAGGCGACGATCGCATCGGCGTGCGGGTGATCGGAGACGAGATCATCCTCAACACCCTCGACGCCGTGCTCGACCTGCCGGTGAACCCGTCCGCGCAGAATCCGATCTCGCTGCGCTCGGTGGCGGACATCGAGATCGTCCAGGGCCCCGCCGAGATCCGCCGCATCGGCAACACGCGCGCGGTGGTCGTCAGCGCCGAGGGCTCGGGACTCGACCTGGGTGGGCTCGCCGATCGCATCGACGCCGAGCTGGCCTCCCTCGAGCCGCCGAGCGACGTCACGGTCGTCCTGGGCGGCCAGAAGCGCGAGATGGACGAGGCCCAGTCGAGCATGCGCTTCGCGCTGCTCCTGGCCGTGTTCCTCGTCTACGTGGTCATGGCCAGCCAGTTCGAGTCCCTCGTCCAGCCCTTGATCATCCTCTTGACGGTCCCCCTGGCCGGCGTCGGAGTCGTGTTCTTCCTCGACCTGCTCTCCGTTCCGCTCTCGGTGGTGGTCTTCATCGGACTGATCATGCTGGCCGGCATCGTGGTCAACAACGCCATCGTCCTGATGGACCGCATCAACAAGAAGCGCGCGGATGGCCTGGCCCTCGAAGCCGCCGTGATCGATGCCGGCCGGGCGCGCCTGCGTCCCATCATCATGACGACCGCCACGACGGTGCTCGGGCTCTTGCCGATGACCGGTTGGCTCGAGGGCCTGCCGGTGCTGGGAGAGCTCGGTTCCGGGGAGGGAGCGGAGATTCGTGCCCCCATGGCCGTCACCGTCGTCACGGGCCTGTTCGCCTCGACCCTGCTCACCCTGGTCGTCATCCCGACCGTCTACGCGCTCGTCTACCGGCGCAGGGACCGTCGCAGCCTCGAAGAGAGACCCGCATGAACACGAACCTCTCCTCCGAGCGTGGCTTCTTTCACGGGACCGTCGGGCGCCCCGTCGCCCTCATGGTCTGCTTCGCGACCCTCATCGTCCTGGGTCTGATCGCCTACGAGCGCATCCAGGTCCAGCTGCTGCCCTCCTCCTGGCAAGAGCCTGCGATCCGCATGTGGATCCCCAACCCAGGATCCAGCGCCGAGGAGAACGAGGAGCAGGTCGCGCGCACGATCGAGGAGCAGCTGCGCACGCTCACCGGCATCCAGGAGGTGCGCAGCTGGTCCTTCGAGGACGGAGCCCAGCTCAACGTCAGCTTCGATTCCTCGCTCGACCTCGACCTGACCAAGGCCGAGATCCGCGACCGCATCGAGCGCGCCCGGCCGCAGCTGCCGGACACGGTCGAGGAGATCTCGATGTGGTCGGAGGACGCCGACCAGCTCCCGATCACGTTCTTCGGGATCCTCCTGCGCGGCGAACCGAGCCGCCGGGATCACCTGATGGACAAGATCGTGATCCCACGCCTCGAAGCCGTGCAGGGCATCGGCAACGTGGAGGTGTGGGGCGTCCTCCAGGACAGCATTCGAGTGCTCCTGGACGAGGACAAGGTGGCCGCCGCCCAGCTCGATCTGGGCGCCATCATCCGACGCCTGATGGCCGACAACTTCGCCCTGCCCATGGGCGAGGTCAACGACGGCGGGCGCGAGATCATCCTGCGTTCCGACATGCGCTTCCAGTCCGTGGAGGAAGTGGGAGAGTTCCCCATCGGCGGCGGACTCAAGCTCAAGGACGTCGGGCGCGTGGCGCGCGTGAAGAGCGTGCGCGACTTCGTGTCGCGCATCGACGGCGCCTACGCCTACTACGGCATGGCTACCAAGGACAGCCAGTCCAACGTGGTCGAGACGAGCAACAACTTCAAGGCGGCCATCGCCGAGCTGGAGCAGGAACCGAGCCTGGCCGGTGACTTCGAGGTGCTCACCTTCTTCCTGCAGGGCGAGATGATCGAGTCCGCCCTCTCGCAGCTGCAGCAGACCGCCATGTGGGGCGGGGCCCTGGCGGTGGTCGTGCTGTTCGTCTTCCTGCGGCGGGTCCGGCTCACGCTGTGCGTGGCGCTCTCCATCCCGGTCTCCGCCCTGATGGCGATCGTCTGGGAGTACTTCGCCGGGGGCTCGTTCAACCTGCTCACGATGACCGGCATCACCCTGGGCATCGGCATGCTGGTCGACAACGCGGTGGTCGTGGTCGAGAACATTGCCCGGGTGAACGTCGAGGAGCAGGACGGCAAACGCTCCGCGGTCCTGGGCGCACGCCAGATCGCCCTGGCCGTCACCCTGGCCACGCTCACCACGGTCGTGGTCTTCATGCCGCTGATCTTCATGACCGAGAACCCCCTGGTGGGCGTGCTCTTCGGCGGCATCGGCATCCCGCTCTCGATCTCCCTGGTCGCGAGCCTCCTGGTCGCGGTCGTCTTCCTGCCCGTGATCGCGGGCCGCATCCTCACCGAGCGTCACCCGTGGGTCGAGAAGCTGGCCGCGGTCGTCGCTCCGGTGGCCGCGCTGCCGACCCGCCTTGTCGCGGCCTTGGTGGGCGCCGCGCGCTTCGTCCTTCACTACCTGGTCGTCGTCGTCCAGCGCATCAACCGCGTCGCCCTCCTCGTCCTGTCACCGCTGCGCTGGATCCTGGTCGCGGGTGTCGCGGCGCTGGCCTACTTCCAGTGGCAGAAGGTGGCCCCCGGCTTCGAGACGGGCAAGTCCCTCGAGCCCTTCGGCGTCCTCGGGGGCGACGCGGACGAACAGGTGCGCCTGGGGCTGGCCATGACGCTAGGGATCAGCGTCGTGGGAACCGTGCTGCTCGCACTCCTGGGGTTGCCCCGCTGGCGCAGGCGCTCGAGCCTCTCCCCCTCCAAGCCCAATCGCTTCATCCCCGGGGGAACCTCCCTGATCGAGATGCTGGTCGACCTCAACCAACGGGTGGTGGGCTGGACCCTACGGCACCGCCTGCTCGCGAGCTTCTTGGCCCTCCTGTCCCTGGGGACGGTGGCCATCCCGATGTCCATGATGGACGTGGCCCCCTTCGGCGAGGAGAGCTCCGAGGGCTCGGTCCGCTTCCGCGCCTACTTCGACACGGACTTCACCCTGTCGGAAGCCGACCAGGAGACGATCCTCTACGAGGAGTACCTCGAATCGAAGCGCGAGGAGTTCGGCTTCGATCACTGGGCGAACAACTTCAGCGAGAGCAGCGCCCAGTTCTCGCTCTACTGGGACAAGCCGCTCTCGATCGAGGAGTCCTTGGCTCTCTACGAGGTCATCCGCGAGGACGTCCCCAGGGTGCCCGGGCACCGGCTGCGCTTCTACGACGAGAACGAATCGAACCAGCGCTCCAACGCCGTGGTGCCCTTCACCTTGATGGGCCCCGACTCGGACGAGCTCGAGCGCCTGGGTCTGCAGGCGGTCAAGATCCTCGAGACCGTGCCCGGCCTGTCCCAGATCTCGACGCCGCTCGAGAAGTCCCCCGACGAGATCGAGGTCGTGATCGACCGGGACAAAGCCCACGGCCTGGGGGTCGACACGAACGCGGTGCAGGAGACCATCTCCTACGTCCTGCGTGGCTTTCCGCTGCCTCGCTATCAAGAAGACGGTCGCGACATCCCCTTCGTGATCGAGTTCGACGAGGAGAAGACGGCCGGACTTCCGACCCTGCGCGACATGAGCGTGTTCGGCAACGGAGCCATGGTGCCCCTGGCCACCTTCGCCAACCTGAACTTCACCAAGGGCTCACGTCAGATCTACCGCAAGAACGGTCAGACCAGCTTCACGATCGAAGCCAAGGTGGACGATCCCCTGCTCGTCCCCGTCACCGAGCAGGCCTACCTGGCCCTCGCACAACTGGAGCTGCCCCGCGGCTACAGCTGGGATCGCGGAGAGTCGGCCCTCAGCCGACAGGAGGAGGAGTTCGGTGAGTTCGGCAAGGCCCTGGCTCTCTCCATCGTCCTGGTCTTCCTCGTGATGGGCATCCTGTTCGAATCGGTCATGCTGCCCTTCTCGGTCCTGGTCACGATTCCCTTCGCGATCGTGGGCGCCCTGTGGACGCTCTTCCTGTCCGGTCGAGCCATGGACTTCATGGGTTGGATCGGAATGATCATCCTGGCCGGCGTGGTCGTGAACAACGGCATCGTCCTGATCGATCGCATCCACACCCTGCGTCCGGACCACCCGCGCTCCCGTGCCGTCGTGCTCGGATGCGGGCAGCGCGTGAGGCCCGTCCTGATGACGGCCCTCACCACGGTGTGCGGCCTCTTGCCCATGATGCTCTCGGCTCCGCCTCCCAACGGAATCGACTACCGGGCCCTGGCCACGATCGTGGCCGGGGGGCTGATCGCCAGCACCTTCTTCACCCTGTGGGTCGTCCCTCTGGCCTACACGCTGATCGACGACCTGACCACCCACATGGGCCAGCGCTTGCGCTGGGCCATCTTCGGCTTCGGCCAAGGGCGGCGGGCGAGCCGAGCAGGCGAGGGATCGGTGGGACAGTTGCCGTCGGTCCCCTAGGCCATTTCTCGGGTCCCTGCCTCGTCGCCAGGGCGCGCCTTCCGGGCTAGACTTGTCGCCCCCATGAGCCGATCCCAAGCAGAGCGCGAGCTTCCGCCCCTGGCCCCCGATTCCCGCATCGGCGCCGTCGTCTCCCAGTACCACGCGGAGATCAGCGAAGCCATGCTGGCCAGTGCCCGGGAGACCCTGCAAGGGGCCGGGCTCGCACCCGACAGGCTCCAGGTCGCGCGCGTTCCCGGGGCCTTCGAGCTGCCTCTGGCCGCCGACATGATGGCGCGTCAGCCGGAGATCGACGCGGTGCTGTGCTTCGGCCTGCTGCTGCAGGGGGAAACGATCCACGATCGCGTGATCGCCACCGCGGTGGCCGACGGTCTGGTACGCTCTTCGGTCGAGAATGAGAAGCCGATCCTGTTCGGGCTCTTGACCTGCGCCTCCCTGGGGCAGGCCCAGCGTCGCGCTCGCCGACGGGACGACGCGAACGGCCTCGACAAGGGCGCAGAAGTGGCCCGCGCCGCCGTCGAGATGCTGGCGGCCCTACGCCAGATCGAACAACCCTAGACCTCTGATCCGTGAAAAAGCGAACCCGTGCGCGGGAGCTGGCCCTCCAGTTCCTCTATCAATTCGACTTGCGCGGTCCCGACTTCCTGGACGAAGCCAAGTCCTTCTTCCGCGACGAGGAGTCCGACAAGGGAACGCGCGAGTTCGCGCTACACCTGGTCCGCGGCACCGCCAAGAACCAGGAGGAGATCAATCGGGTCATCAAGCAGGTCGCCCAGAACTGGGACATCGGACGCATGGCGGTCATCGACCGCAACGTCCTGCGCATGGCCACCTACGAGCTGCTCTTCTGCCCCGACATCCCCCCCAAGGTCTCGATCAACGAAGCCATCGAGCTCGGCAAGCGCTACTCGACCCAGAACTCCGGCGGCTTCATCAACGGAGTCCTCGACAAGATCAAGGACCGCGACCTCGAGTCTCTCTCCGAGGCCAGCCCTGATCCCGAATCCGCCGGCGCCCCCGTCCAGGACGCCTGATCCCGGCCGTTCCGGCCCCAGCCCCGAACAACGCCATGGTCGGCCTCCTCGGTCGCCTCAAGAACCGCCTCTCCCGTACCCGCAACGCCATCTCCGATGGCATTTCCGGCCTGTTCCGGGGCGGTCGCGAGATCGATGGGGAGATGCTGTCGGAGCTGGAAGAGCTCCTGTACACCTCG
>JAUIEE010000075.1 GCA_030428965.1 bacterium
CTGTGGCTCATGAGACCCAGCAGGATCTCCCCTACGCCGGCGGGATGCCGAAGGCTCTGGGAGAGCAGGCGGCTGAGTAGCCGGTTGCCGGCAATGATCTCGGTCCGGGTGCTCGTCGAGCTCTGGAGGATGGGGACCTTCTTGGGGTCCAGGAGTTCCGCGACGACGTACGGGCCGTGGGCCTGCTCGGACTCGCGCAGCAGCGCGTCCAGTCCCAGCAGGGTCTTGATCACGCGCGCGTCGTTCAGCTCGGCCCCGCCGAGCTCGAAGTCCGCTCCGGGGATCATCACGACCGCGGCTCGCTGAAGGTCGAGGCGTTGGAGATGCTCCTTCTCCAGCGAAGAACCGGAGCGAAGGAAGACCTGGCTCTCGTTCCATTCGGCGCCGAGCTTCTCCCGAACCTCGTGTCGGCGTTCGGAATCGACCTCGTCCAGGAGAACGACGATGCGCAGCTGGTCGCCTCCAGCTCTGCGGGCGAGGAAGCGCTCCAGGCGTCCCGCCGCCGTGAGGAGCTTCCTTATCACCTCCTCGGTGCGGTTCGTCCAACCCAGAATCACGAAGTGATTCTCCATCGCGATGGGCGTAAGCCCGCTCTCCAGTTTGCGCAGGGTGTGCGTCAGCCACTGGGTCATGATCGCGATGAGCGACCCCATGAAGAGCACGTAGCCGGAGACCGTGACCGCCGAAGAGATCAAGCGCTTTGCGGCGCCCTCGTCGTCTCCGAGGTAGCCCGGGTCGGTCAGCCGTAGGAAAGACCACCAGACGGCGGAGGGAAGGCTTTCGAAGTCCGAGGTGAAGGCCCAGGCCGCGATGCCGCCCAGAAGGGCGACCACGGCGACCAAGCCGGTCATCAGGCACAGCTGGTGGAGGATGCCGCGCTGGACCCAACGCTCGATCAAGAACCTGGCCCTGCGGAGGCCCTGTGAGTCGCTCACGGCGTGACTCCTGGATAACGGTAGAGCACGTCGGACCCCTCGCCGGCGCTCACCTTCTCGAGCAAGGCTCGGTTGATGTTCTTCCTCGAGGGGCTACCGAGGGGCAGGGCGATCGGACTCGGCGAAACGGACGCAAGCATCCACGCCAAGGAGAGAAAACGGAAGCGGAGCCTTCTAGTCATCCGACCTCATCTCTGTCGGGGAGGGCAGGGCGAGAGGAGGAACAACGGTACCAACCCGGAGCTCGCCAGGGCCAGTTCGAGTCGCCAACGCCGCGCATGCCATGCTGTCCGTGAGTTTCAGATGGTCAGGGTGGGGAGCTAGGTGCTGAAGCCAGGACGGCTGACCCTCGCGCGAACGAACCGGCTCGAGACTCCCAGGCAACGAACGCGACGGCGCCCGAGCCCAAGGCGGGCAAGGCTTGCCCTCGAGCGTGGTCGTGCCGACCTCCCGGATCATTCACGTTTCGGCGGACGCCCGAGCTTCGTGCCCAGGAGGAGGCCGATGATGACACCGATGAGAAGCGTCAGGAACAAGAGCAGCGCCCGCGGCATGGAGATCGTCACGAGGAGGAGCTTCGTCTCAACGACTTCGGTGTTCTGGAATACGACGATGACGACCACCGCGAGGAGAACCGCAGCTGTGACGTTCTTCATGGTCTTCATGGAGAAACCTCCGAACAGAGCGAGCCCTTGGACAAACGCTTATCCGCCGTGCCTGGAAGGAGATCTTGGGCGCGGGGAGTGTCGGACCTATACTTCGAAGGCGTCCAGATTTCGAAGCCCACCATGAGTAACAGCCGCTCGAGCGAACGAGAAGAGAAACCCAAGATGAGAGCAGCCTCCGCGATCCTGTGTACAGCAGCCCTCCTGTCGGCAGGTTGTGCCAGTGCCAGTGAGCGCACCCAGCGAGTCGACGACGCGCTCCTATCGGAGGTGTCCGCGAGTCAGATGGCCCTCGTTCAGCAAGCCCGGGCGGCCCGGGACGAAGCCGTGGACGGCCTCGCGAAGGCGGCCCGTGACGCGAAGTGGGCGGTCGATCAAGCGGAGCTCGCGCAGGTCGAGCTGAGGACCACGACGCAACAGCTCGAGGAGGCGAAGCTCGCCGCCGTACTGGCGGAGAGGAATGGCAAGACCATGGAGCTTCAGGATGCGAAGCGCCGCCAAGAGCGCATGGTGGCCATGGCTGACGCCAGCCGCGAGAAGCTCGCCCTCCGCAAGCGTGAGTCCGAGTACATGCGCCTGACGGAGAAGGTGGCCCTCGAGCACAGGCGGCTTGCGGATGCCGAGGTCGAGCTGGCGAAGGCACGCGCCGTGCAGGATCTCGACCGGGTTGCGGCCCAGAAGGTGCCCGTCCGCGAGTTCGAGAAGCAAGTCAACTTCCACAAGACCGAGGTCAAGCTCGCCGAGGTGCGCGCCATCGCCGCCCAAGAGCGCGTGCAAGAAGCCAAGGTCAAGTACGAGGCGGCGGAGTCGAAGGCAGCGCGTTCCAGCGACGCGTAGCGGATCCGGATCGAGCCCGCAGATCGACGAGCCCCGGCTGATCTCCCGTCTGGGCCTCGGCGCTTTCCTCGAGGATGGGCTCCTCTCCGGAGGCCAGGTCCCGTGGGACGCGTGCTGGGCGGTGTGGTTTCGGCAACGCCCGTGCTAGTCTCCCGCGAACGCTCCGGCCCTCCCAGGTCTCTCAGCCCTTCCCCCTCTCCCGCCATGAAGCAATCCCGCGTCTTTGCATCTCTCTCCGCCCTCGGACTCCTGTTTGCCTGCGGACAGGAAAACCAGGGGGCACCGGCCGGTGAGCCCGCTTCCGGCGTGCCCGAAGCTCTGCCCGGCATCCCCGTGGCCGCTCCGCTGGAGGCCGTGGACCCCGGCACGGTCGTCGCGAAGGTCGGAGAGGAAGAGATCACCGAGGGCGAGGTCCAGGAGCGCCTGGCCATCCTCGTCGCCCAGCGCACGGGCGGGCAGGGAATGCCCCCCGAGCTGATGGCGCAGTTCCGTCAGAGCATGGGGCCCGGCGTCGTGGATGCCCTCATCGATGAGACCCTGCTGGACGCCCAGGTGACCGAAGCCGGGGTCGAGCTCACGGAGGCCGACTACGAAGCGCAGTTCCGCGGCGACCTGGAGACCTGGATGCTCTACGAGGGGTTGGACCGTGAGGACTTCGCGGAGCGCATCGAGTCGGCGGAGGGGGTGTCGGTGGACGAGTTCATCGGAAGCCGCTCCAAGGACGACGCCTTCCGACGCAGCGTGCGCCACATGCGTCTTCTGGCCCAGGTCTATCCCGAGCGTGGCGAGGTCACGCCCGACGACGTGCAGGAGAGCTACGACACGAACCTCGCCACGGTCTGGACCCGTCCTGCGATGGTGCAGGCCAGCCACATCCTGTTCGAGATTCCCGAGGACGACGAGGAAGCCGCAGCGGCCAAGCGGGCCGAGGCCGAGCGTGTGCTCGCTCTGGCTCGCGCCGAGGGAGCCGATTTTGCTGCCCTCGCCAAGCAGCACTCGGAGGGTCCGTCGGGACCCCAGGGAGGGGACCTGGGGTCCTTTCCAAGGGAAGGGGTCATGGTCGAGCCCTTTGCGGCGGCAGCCTTCGAGCTCGAGCCCGGCCAGGTGAGCGATCTGGTCGAGACCCAGTTCGGGCTCCACATCATTCGGGTGGGGAAGCGGACCGAGGAGGTCGTCATCCCTTTCGACGAAGCCTCGGAGGCCATTCGCTGGCGTCTGCGGGCCGAGCGGATGGCTTCCCTGCGGCCCGAGTACCTCGAGGACCTGCGGCCCGACGCCAAGATCGAACGCCTCTAGGACGAATTCGTACGCCATGGTTCGTACGGGGGCCGAGGTCCGCGGTGGAAGCCGCGTGCGCTCCGTCCCAAGAAGGAGGTTCCCCGGCGGAGCTGCAGCGATGACAACCCTGGTCGAAAGGTCTCTTCGGTACCCTGGATGCCCCCCGGGCCCGTACCGAACGTCAGGGGTCTTCGTTCGTAGTCCTCGGGCCCTCGCGGGCCCGGGAACGGACCCTGCTGGGGCGCCTGTCCCAGTTGCTGCCCGCCCCTCCAGGGACGTTCCCGCACGGCCTCGACGGCGGAGGCCAGGGCGGAAAAGCCTGGAAAGGGATGGTCGGCTCGGGGGAGCCCAGTTAGCTTCGCAGCCCCTGAAAGGCCCCCTCGAGCCCTCAGAGCGGGGGTGTCTCCCAAGGACCTCGGGTTCCCCGGGAACCGGGTCGGGTTTTTTCGAGATCAGGCCGAAAGAAGAACCCGATTCGGGTGTCGGCATCCCAACACGCCCCCTGGGCTTCCCGCATGAATCGTGACTGGATCAACATCAGCGTCATCCTGACGGCGCACCTCTTGGCTCTCTCCGCCATCGGGTATCTGGCCTTCGTGCATTTTTCCTGGTGGACGGTCGGGCTCGGCCTCGTGTGGTTTGCCTTCTGCGGCTTGGCCATCACCGGCGGGTACCACCGGCTCTTCGCCCACCCCACCTACAAGGCCAGCTGGCCGGTACGCCTGTTCTACCTGGTCTTCGGCGCGGCCTCCGTTCAGAACTCCGCGCTGAAGTGGGCGGCCGATCACCGCATCCATCACGCCCACACCGACACCGACCAGGACCCCTACAACATCAAGCGCGGTTTCTGGTGGGCGCACATCGGCTGGATCTTCTTCAACGGGCGCGAGACGAACCTGTGGATCGTGCGCGACCTGAAGGAAGACCCGCTCCTGCGCTGGCAGCACCAGTTCTACGTTCCGCTGGCGATCACGATGACGCTGTTCGCACCGGCGGCCGTCGGCCTTCTGTGGGGAGATCCGATCGGTGCCCTGCTGGTGGCCGGCGTTCTGCGGCTCGTGTTCCAGTGGCATGCGACCTTCGCGGTCAACTCGTTCGCCCACATGGTGGGCTCGCGCCCCCACTGTCAGAAGACCTCGGCTCGGGACAGTTTCCTCGTGGCCTTGATCACGATGGGGGAGGGCTACCACAACTTCCACCACCGCTTCCCGATGGACTATCGCAACGGGATCCGGTGGTACCATTTCGATCCGACGAAGTGGTTGGTCTGGACCCTGTCGAAGGTCGGGCTCGTGAACAGCCTGCACCGCTCGAAGCTCAAGCCGAGCAAGTCCAGCCACGCGGCCTGAGGCTTCCCTAGAGCCTTTCCCCGCAGTACTTGCAGTGGACGGCGTCGCCGTCGTGTCCCTCGCGGCTGCAGCTGGGGCAGGCCCGGGTCGTCACCTCACCCTTGTAGGCCTTGATCACTTCGACCGAGAAGATGCCGGTGGGGACCACGATGATCGTGTAGCCCAGGATCATGGCCAGGGCGGCGACCGTCTGGCCCGCGATCGTGCGGGGGGCGATGTCCCCGTAGCCGACCGTGGTCATCGTCACGACGGCCCAGTAGAGGGAGCGCGGGATGCTCGTGAAGCCGCTCTCGGGGTTGCCGCCCTCGATCAAGTGCATGGTGGAGCCCAGGATCAGGACCAGGGTCAAGACCACGACCAGGAAGACCGTGATCTTCGTGCGCGTCTCCTTGAGGGCGTGCAGCAGGGCCTGGGTCTCGCGGACGTGGTGCCCGAGCTTGAAGATCCGGAAGACGCGGATCAGGCGCAGGGTTCGCACGACCAGGAGGGACTGGGATCCGGTCAACACCAAGCCGAAGAAGGTCGGCAAGATGGCCAGCAGGTCGACGACCCCGAAGAAGCTGGTCGCGTAGCGCAGCGGGCGCCGCACGCATAGAAGGCGCAGCAGGTACTCGACCGCGAACAGCGCGGTGAAGGCCCACTCGATTCTCAGGAGCGTCCGGCCCCATTCGAGGCGCACCTCTTTCACGCTGTCGAGCACGACCGCCCCGACGCTGATCAAGATGGCCAGCAGGAGGAGCACGTCGAAGGTCTTCCCGGCGAACGTGTCGGCCTCGAAGATGATCTCGTGCAGCTTGTGGCGCCACGAGGCTGCCCGGTGATCGGGGGCCTCCGTGCCGGGAGAAGGTGCGGACGGATCTTTGGAAGGATCCTCGAGCCTCATGGGGAGCCGAGCCTAGTCCTCCAGGCGACCGATCCCAAGCCGCTAGAGCAGGTCGGACTACTTTCCACTCGTCTGCACGAGATCCCGGAAGCGAGCCCGCTCGAGGGGAGTTCGAGGGACCCACACGTCCGGGTGGCTGCCCCCGAGCTTCCCGGCGACGGTCTCGAGGTCCTTGGGAGGGATGTGGCAGGCGACCAGCTGGGCCGGCCGAAAGTGGTCCTGGATGATCTCTCGACCGGCCGGATCCTCGAAGTACCAGTAGGGAACGAAGACCACGTCGATGCCGCGTGAGGGAAGGTCGTAGGGCGCGAAGTTGCCCGGCACCATGGCCGCGTCCCCGACGTGCAGGGCCCGCACGCCACCCAGGGTGATCACGTGCCCCAGGTTCTGGATCGTCGCGAAGCGCCCGGTGCCGTGGGACAAGCGCAGAAAGGAGACGTGGACGCCCTCGACCTGGATCTCCTCCTCGTCACCTGCCTCCGGCAGGAAGGCCAAGAGGTCCTCGAACCGCTCCCCTTGGATGCCCGGACCTTCGGCTTCCAGCAGGGCATCGATGACCTGGGGCGAGCTGGCCAGGACGCCTTCGGTGCGTGAATGGAGCCAGCGTTGACCGACTTCGCCTTGGAAGTGATCGCGGTGAACGTGACTGGCCAGGGCCAGATCGACCGAATCCAAGGGAGCGCGGCCGTCGAGCAGGTCTTCCAGAGGACCTGCGGCGAGGTAGCCGTAGCCCACATAGGCTTCGCCGAGAAAGGCGTCGATGAGCACCGCGTCGTCACCCGCGCGCAGGAGGAAGCCCTCGTTGGCCAGGAAGAAGACCTCGAACTCCGACGGCGTAGTTTCGATGGGCGCCGGGGTGGGAGCAGCCTGATCCTCCTGGAGCGGCAGGGGGAGGCACGGGAGGGACAGGCCGAGAAGCAGGCAGATCGGTTTCATGGGAGGCTCCGCGTCGGGACATCACTCTAGCGCTTGGGCTATCCTGAGCCCATGGCACCGGTTTCCATCGACGTCTGGTCCGACCTCGCCTGCCCCTGGTGCTACGTGGGGAAGCGGCGGCTCGAGGCCGCCCTCACCCGCTTCTCCCAGGCCGCGCAGGTCGAGATCCGCTGGCGAGCCTTCGAGTTGAATCCGGCCGCCGAACCGGTCGAAGCGCGCCGGCCCTACGCCGAGCGCCTTGCCCGGAAGTACGGTACGGCCCTGGCCGAAGCGCAGGAGATGATCGACCGGATGCGTGCCGCGGCGCGCGCGGACGGCTTGGAGCTCGACTTCGAGCGCATTCGTCCGGGCAACACTTTCGATGCCCATCGGCTGGTGCGTCTGGCCGCCGAGCGGGGACTGGCCGAGGCGCTTCAAGAGCGGCTCTTCCGCGCCTACTTTTGCGAGGGGGAGGCGATCGGCGACCGCGGTGTCCTGCTGCGTCTGGGGACCGAGTCCGGCCTGGAGCCCGGAGCGGTCGAGTCCGCGCTGGCAGGTGAGGCCTATGCGGCCGAGGTGCGCGCGGACGAGGACGAGGCACGCTCCCTGGGCATCCGCGGTGTGCCGCACTTCCGTTTTGACTCCCGCAGCGCCCTTTCCGGAGCTCAGCCGGCCGAGGTCTTGCTCGCCGCCCTCGAGGAAGCAGCTCGCCCCTAGATCCGGGCCTGAAGCGTGTAGAGGCGGTGGTAGCGTCCTTTCTGGGCCATCAGCTCTTCGTGCTTGCCGCGCTCGACGATACGGCCCTGCTCGATCACGAGGATCAGATCCGCCCGCTGGATGGTCGACAGGCGGTGGGCGATGACGAAGGTCGTGCGCCCCTCGAGCAGCTGTTCGAGACTCTCCTGGATGAAGGACTCGCTCTCGGTGTCGAGGCTCGAGGTGGCTTCGTCCAGGAGCAGGATGCGCGGATCGGCCAGGATGGCACGGGCGATGGTGACCCGCTGACGCTGTCCGCCGGAGAGCTTGACGCCCCTTTCGCCGATGACCGTTTCGAGGCCCTCGGGCAGACGCCGGGTGAACTCGGTGACGTGGGCCTGCTCGGCGGCCCGCTCGACCTCTTCCGGGCGGGCATCCGGGCGTGCGAAGAGCAGGTTCTCACGGATGGAGCCGTCGAACAGGAAGTCGTCCTGCAGCACGAGCCCGAGCTGGTTGCGGTAGGTGGAAAGGACCACCGTCTCGAGGTCGACGCCGTCCACGAGGACCTGTCCCCTGTCGGGGGAGAGGAAGGAGGCGGCCAGGGCGGCCAGGGTCGACTTGCCGGAGCCCGAGCTGCCGACGAGGGCGACGACGGTGCCCGGCTCCACCTCGAAGTCGATCCCGACGAGGACCGGCTCGTCGGTTTCGTAGGAGAAGTGCACGTCCCGGAAGGCGACCTGGCCTCGGATGGTCGGCATGGCGTGGGAGCGGGCCGGGTCGTCGTCTTCACGGGGTAGGGCCAGGAGCTCGGCCGTGCGGTCGAGGCCGGCGAAGGCCTCGGTCATCTGGGTGCCGATGTTGGCCATCTGCAGGATCGGTCCCACGAGGAAGGCCAGGAACAGCGTGAAGGAGAACAGCTCCCCGATCGAGAGCTCTCCCAGCAGGATGAGTCGGCCCCCGTAGCCGAGGATGATGACGCTGGCGAGTCCCATGAAGAAGGTGCCCGCGCTGGTCACGGCGGCGGTCGCGGTCAGGGTGGTCTTGACGTTGTCGAAGATGCGCATGACCCCGGCGCGGAAGACCGAGCCCTCGCGCTCGATCGCGTGGAAGCCCTTGATGATGCGGATCCCGCCCAGGGCTTCGGTCAGCCGTCCCACGACCTCGGAGCGGATGCGGGCTCGCTCGCGAAAGGCCGGCCTCAGCTTCCCGAAGGCACGCGTCGAGACCAGGGCGAAAAGGCCCAGGGGGACCAGGGCCAGGAGCGTCATGGTCGGGTCGATCCGCAGGAGAAAGACCAGGGCGATCACCGCGGTCAGGGTTCCTCCCACGAGCTGCACCAGGCCGGTGCCCACCAGGTTCCTCACGCCCTCGACGTCGTCCATGATGCGAGTGACGAGCTCGCCGGACTTCATCCGTTCGAAGCTGCGCACCGGCAAGCGCAGCACGTGCCGCTGCACGTCCGCGCGTAGCTCGGCGATCAGGAGCTGGGCCTCCACGCTCAGGAGGCGCGTCAGGGCGAAGGACGTCCCCGCCTGGATGGCCAGCGCCGCGGCCAGACCGGCCAGGATCTTCCAGAGCAGCTCTCCGTGCTCCTCTGCGATCACATCGTCCACGACGTACTTGGTCGAGGCCGGCAGCACGAGTCCGGCCAGCCTGTTGACCAGGATCAGGGCCAGCCCCAGGAGGACCAGCTTGCGGCGAGGCCAGATGATCTCCCGGAAGGCGTGGCGGAGACTGGCCTTGGTGAGCTTGCGTTTTTCTTTTGCCATCGGGGCTTCAGGGCCGCGCCGAGCCTACGCAACCTCACCTGTCGGGGGCCAGTCCGCGCTGCGCTGTGCTTCGGAGCCACGGACCCAGGCGAGAGGCGCTATGTTCTTGCGGCCGTCGGGCCCGCCCCGAGCACCGCCCGCCGTGATCAACCGCTGCCGAAGAGTCTGCCTTGTTCCTACCCCTGGGAGATAGCCCCAACCCGCGCGGCGTCCCCTTCGTCAACTACGCCCTGATCGCGATCAACGTCGCGGTCTACCTCCTGGTTGCCCTGCCCCTCGGCTCGCAGCAACCCGGGCTGGAGCACCCGTTGCTGGAGGGCTACGTCGAGTACCTCATCCAGCAGCACGGACGCGGTCCCCTCCTGCGGGACTTGCTCGGCAGCATCTCCGTCTACGACCTGTTCGTCTTCGAACACGGCTTTCGACCCGTCGACCCCAGCCCCCGGGACCTCTTGACCTCGATGTTCCTGCACGGGAGCCTGGCCCACCTCGCGGGCAACATGCTGTTCCTGTGGATCTACGGGGACAACGTCGAGTTTCGGCTCGGGCGCTTCGGGTACCTCCTCGCCTACCTCGGCACCGGAGCGGCCGCCACGCTCTTCCACATGGCCTTCAACCTGGACTCGCCCGTTCCGATGGTCGGGGCCTCGGGGGCCATCTCCGGCACGCTGGGCTTCTACTTCCTGTTCTTTCCCCGCAACAAGGTGCGCCTCTTCGTCGCGTTGTTTCCCTTCTGGGTGGACGTGATCCTGGTGCCCGCACGCTGGGTGCTGGGCTTCTATCTCCTGATCGACAACCTGCTGCCCTTCCTGTTCCAGGGGGCCGCCTCGGGGGGCGTGGCTTACGGGGCCCACATCGGGGGCTTTCTGGGAGGCCTCGCGGTCGCGTGGGTCCTCGATCGCAGAGAGCTGCGCCCCCGTCGTCGGACCTCGGCTCCCCGCGGAACGCCTCCTTCCATCACCGCGGCCTGGGAAGCCGGAGAGTTCTCCAGGGCCGCGGATCTCCATCTCGAGTCCGACGGCCTGGAGGAGCAGGGCCTCGACCCGGAGCTGTGCTTGGGGATCGGGAACTGGTTGGCGGCAAACGGAAGCCCCATGGAAGCGCTGACGGTCTTCCGACGCCTGTTGCGGCGCTATCCGCGGGGAACGGTCGCCGCCAGGGCTCACCTGCAGGCCGGTCGCGTGCAGCTCAACCTGCTCGGTCGTCCTACCGCGGCCTGGCAGCACTTCCTGGACGTGTTGGACCTCGAGCCCTATGGCGAGAGCGCCCGCATCGCGCGCCAGGGGATTGCGGCCATCGAATCGGCCCAGAGGTCCCGTTTCGGCCGGCGCTGAGCCCGGAACGTCCCGTTCCGAGCCCTGCGTTGATAACCTTGGCGTGTGGCCAAGCAGCCTCGCAAGCGAGCCAAGGAGATCTTCCTCTCCGCCCTGGAGGAGACGCCCGAACGGCGCCAGGCTTTCCTCGAAGAGGCCTGCGGGGAAGACGCGCAGCTGCTCGAACGGGTTCAGCGACTCCTGCGCGCCGACGCCCAGGCCGCGGACGACCTGCTGTTCGCCCAGGGCCTCGAGGGTGCTCCGGAGCTGCAGCTGCCGGACCTCGCGGACGACGGCAACAAGACCGTGCAGGCCGCCATCGAAGCTCTGGAAGGAGAATCGCCGAACGCCCCGGCAAGCGACGGTCCCGGTTCGGCTCCGGGAAGCGTGCACATCAAGGGGTTCCAGGCCACCGAACACCTCGCCCCCGGTCCCAAGAGCAACTACCGCATCCTGGGGGAGATCGCACGCGGGGGCATGGGGGTCATCCTGCGTGGCCGCGACAACGATCTCGGCCGCGAGGTCGCCGTCAAGGTACTGCACGAGGATCTCCACAAGCGTCCGGCGGTGGTCGAGCGTTTCGTGGAGGAGGCGCAGATCGGCGGTCAGCTCCAGCACCCGGGCATCGTGCCCGTGTACGAGATCGGGCTGATGGCGGACAGGCGGCCGTACTTCACCATGAAGTTCGTCCGCGGCCGGACCCTCAAGGAGCTCTTGGCGGAGCGCACCAAGCTCACCGAGGACCGCGCGCGCTTCCTGTCCATCTTCGAGAGCGTGTGCCAGACGATGGCGTACGCCCACACGCGCCGCGTCATCCACCGCGACATCAAGCCCGGCAACATCATGGTCGGGCGCTTCGGCGAGGTGCAGGTGGTCGACTGGGGGCTCGCCAAGGTCATCGGCTCCCCGGGGGAGTCGCGCCACCAGGACCTGTCCCTGCAGAGTCGCATCGAGACCGTCCGTTCGCGCGAAGGGACGACCAGCGCCCAGTCCGTGGCGGGGGCCGTCATGGGGACCCCGGCCTACATGTCCCCCGAGCAGGCCCGCGGGGAAGTCGAGTCCCTCGACGAGAGAACCGACGTCTTCTCCCTCGGGGCAGTCCTGTTCGAGGTCTTGACGGGGGAGACGCCCTACGGCGATGGACGGGAAGGCACGCTCGTGCGCGCGGCCCGGGCCGAGCTGGATCCGGCCTACCGCAAGCTCGAGACCTGCGGAGCCGACGCCGAGCTCGTTCGGCTTGCCCAGAGATGCCTGCGCAAGGATCCGGCCGACCGACCTCGCAGCGCCAAGCAGGTAGCGGAAGCGATCCACCTCTACCTGGCCGCCGTGGACGAGCGCCTGCAGAAGGCCGAGGTCGCCGCGGCCTACGAGCACGCCAGGGCCAGTGGCGCCCGCAAGATCCTCGCCGTGACCCTTGCGGCGGCGGGGCTGGTCGCCGTGGCTCTTGTCGCCTCGGTCTTCCAGTGGCGCCGCGCCGGGGCGGCGGCGGTCGAGGCCCAGCTGGCCCAGCGCTCCGAGAGCGCGGCCAAGTCGGCCCTCGAGCTCAAGAACCAGGAGCTGGCGCGAACGAACGAGCGGTTGCTCTCCTCCAACGACGACCTGGAAGAAGCCGTGCAGCTGGCCGACGAGGAAGCGCGCAAGGCCCTGGCCGTGAGCCGTTTCCTGACCGACGTTCTCACTTCGAGCAACCCCCTCCAGGGCGGGCGCTTCGATCTGACGGTGCGCGACGCGGTGGACGGGGCCGTGGTGCGCCTGGACCAGGGCGCCTTGGAAGGACAGGCCGACGTCGAGAGTCGCGTGCGCAAGGCGGTGGGGGAAGCCTACGCGGCGGTGGGAGCCTACGGCATCGGTCGGGAGCAGATCGAGCTGTCCCGCAAGCTGGCCCTCGAGGAAGGGGGGGAGACCTACGAGTCGCTCGAGCTCCTGGCCCAGATCGGCGGCGCCCTGCGCGTCGAGGGCGCGTTGGATCGCTCCGAGGAGGTCCTGTTCGAAGTACTGGACAAGCTGGGGGCGCTCCCCGAGGACACCCGAAGACTGGAAGCCTTGGTCGTGAGCGGGCTGGCCGCGGTGGAGCGAGACCGTGCGCGCTTCGAGGAAGCGCTCGCCCACAGCGAAAGGGCGGTGCAGCTGGCGCGCGAGTTCGAGAATCCCGCGCTCCTTTCCGACCTCCTGAACGACCAGTCCCTGGCCCTCGAACAGTTGGGCCGCCTCGAGGAGGCGATCGTGCTCCTGGAGGAAGCCTATGCCCTGAACCTCGAGGAGCGTGGGCCCGAGCACTACGGCACCGCCCTCTCCCAGAGCAACCTGGCCGGCTACTACGCTGCCGTCGGTCAGCTCGACCGAGCCGAACAGATGTACGGTGAGGCTCTGGCCGTGTTGCGACGCACCTCGGGAGGCCATCCCAACGTGGCGCGCTGTCTGGACGCGCTCGGTCGGCTCTACCGCGAACAGGGCCGGCTGCAGGATGCCTGGGCGGCCATGCAGGAGTCCCTCGCCATCCGGCTCGAGGTTGCGGAGCCCGGCGACGTGATGGTCGGCTACGGTCTGAACAACCTGGCCCTGATCGAAACGGACTTCGGCCTCCTGGACGACGCGGCGGCTCATCTGGCCCAGGCCCTGCCGATCTTCCTCGAGGCCCGCGGCGAAGGCCATCCCACCGTCGAGAAGATGCGCAGCAACCTCGCCGCGGTACGGCGACTCCAGGGCAACGCGCGGGACAGCATCGATCACCTGCGGCAGCTGTTGTCCCGTTCCGAACAGGACGACGATGCGGACGAGCTGTCCCAGGCCTCCCTGCGCCAGAACCTGGCCACGGTGCTGGCGGAGAACGGAGAGCTCGACGAGGCCGAGGAGCTCCTGCAGAAGACCTTGGCCGTGCGCTCGCGGCTGTTGGGGGAAGACACGCGCGAGAGTGCGACGACCCTGCACGAGCTGGCGAACGTGCTGCGGCTGCGGGGGGAGCTCGACGAAGCCGAGCAGCTGGCCGAGCGCGTTCTGGACCTGCGCCTCGAGCTCCTGGGGCCCGAGAACATGGAGGTGGCCCTGACCCGCAACCTGCTCGGTCTGATCGAGAGAGACCGCGGCGAGCTCGAGGCTGCCCTCGAGCACGTCAGCGAAGCGGTTCGGTTGGCCGGCGGAGACCTGGGCGCCGACCACTGGCGCGTGGCGATCCTGCGCTCGAACCAGGCCACCCTCCAGGCCTCCCTCGGCCGGTTCGAGGAAGCCGAGCCGGAGCAGCTCGAGGCCCAGCGTGTGCTCAGCGACGTTCTGGGCGAACGTCACCCCCACACGCGCCGCGCCATGCGCAGGCTGGTCGAGCTCTACGAAGCCTGGGACAGTCGGCCGGGGGATCCCCGCCGCCGGCCGCGTTCGGACGACTGAGCTCTCGCGTCGTGTCCTTCCGGATCAGCGCGGGCCGGGCTCGAGGGTGCGCTCCAGGAAGCGCGTCATGCTGTCGAACAGGTGGCGCGTGGTGCCCTTGCGCTCGTAGATGCCGTGACTACGGCTCGGATAGAAGAGCATCTCGAAGGGCTTGCCCGCGGCGACCAGCGCGTCGATGAGCTGCCAGGCTCCCTGGGCGTGCACGTTGTCGTCCCCGGTGCCGTGCACCAAGAGGAGGTCGGAGTCGAGCCCCTCCGCGTGGGTGATGGGCGATCCGGCCGCGTAGCCCTCGGGGTTGTCCTGGGGCCGGCCCATGTAGCGTTCCTGGTAGATCGTGTCGTAGAGCTTCTGGTCGGGCACGGAGGCGACCGCGATGCCGGTCGTGAAAACGCCGGGGTAGCGGAAGAGGGTGTTCAGGGTCTGGGAGCCACCGCCGCTCCAACCCCAGATGCCCAGCCGTTCGGCGTCCATCCAGTCGTGGTGGGCGAGCAGGGCCCGCGCTCCCTCGGCCTGGTCCTGGGCGGCGTACACGCCGATGGCGCCGTGCACGCACTTGCGCCATTCGCGTCCCCGCGGCGAGGGCGTGCCGCGGCCGTCCAGGCTCATGACGACGTAACCGAGCTGGGTGAGCATGTCGTGCCACATGCCGTGCCGCAGGTTGGCTCGGTCCTGGACCGTCTGGCCCCAGGGCTCGCCGTAGACGTGGAACAGCACGGGCCACTTGCGGCTCGGGTCGAAGTCGGCGGGGTACATGGCGTAGCCGTCGAGCTCGATGCCGGACTCGGTCAGGACGCGGAAGCGTTCCCGCGCTCCCAGCCCGAGCTCGGCGCGCGCCTTGGCCGCGGCGGCGTTGTCCTCGATCAGCCGCAGGCGCCGGTGGGAGGGCAGCTCGATCAGCTCGGAGACCGGAGCCCCCGCGAACGAGGAAGCCGTGCGGATGGCGATGTCTCCGCCCGGGGCCACGTCGTAGGCGTTCCAGCCGGGCGCGTCGGCGGGGGTCAGTCGTTCGGGCGTGCCGCCGGACAGGGGCACCGAGTAGAGGTAGCGCTGGGTCGGATCGTCGGGGCTGGCGCGATACAGCAGGCGATCGCGAGCCGGGTCCACGTGAACGACGTCAACCAGATCGTGGGGCTCGCCGTGCACCGGGCGCAGGG
>JAUIEE010000076.1 GCA_030428965.1 bacterium
GCATCGCGTCCATGAGCAGGTAGGCGGCGGACGGTTCGAAGTCTCCCCAGTCCTTCGTCTGCGCGGAGACCTGCGAAGAAGACAGGAGCATGGCGCAGGCCATGCTCCCCGAGAGAAGAAGTGCTCTTCGTTCCATGACGACCCCGAGTTGGGCTTGGTACCTGGAACCCGAAGCCCTACCGAGGCCCCGGCGTTCACGAAGGGGCAAGCTTACCAGACCACGTCCCCGCCGGGGGCTTGAGGCTCACTGCCCCTCGACCGTGAGCTCCATCAATTCGATGGGCGGGACGGTCAGGTTGCAGCTGCGCAGGAACGGCTGCAGCTCGTCCAGGAAGTCCTTGTAAAGCAACGCGGCGCTCTTAGAACGCAGGCCCAGCTCGACCGCGCGCCGATCCGCCTGGCTGCCGGGGCGACCGAAGGAGGCCAGCGCGATCGCCAGCCAGCGGTTCAGGTAGACCTGGGCCTGGGGATGGTTGCTGGGATCGTTGGCGAAGGCCCGGAAACGGGTCGGTTGCGGGCGTCCGATGGCGGCGTCCACGTAGGCCGACGCGATCTCCGCGAAGCGCTCGTAGGAGCTCTCCACGTAGCTCTTCATGGCCACGTTCTCGGCCAGGCCGATGAGGTAGTAGGCCAGGCCGAACTCCAGGCGCGATGCGGGAAAGGGGATGTCCGCCAGACGATCGCGAACCAGGACCTCGATGTCCGTCCACCCCAGCTCGCCGTAGAGCGAGTGGACCTCCTTGAACAGCCGTAGCCCCAGGTCGAGCTCGGTCGCCACGCGCATCTTGTTCTCGACGTCGGTGACGTACTTGAGGCAGTGACCGAGGATGTCGATGGTCGCGAGCTGTCGCCAGGCCATGCTCTCGATGATGCGTCGCAGGAGTTGCTTGGACTCTTCGTTCCGTTCCATGGCTCAAACCTCTTCCACGGCCTTGCCGGTGAGCTCCTCATCCGGGATCACGAGCCGCTCGACGGCCGCTCCTCCGACCAGGTGCCGATCGATGATCTCGTCCACGTCCTCGAGGGTCACGCCGCCGTACCAGACGGCTTCGGGGTAGACCACGAGAGCGGCCCCCTTGTGACACTGGTCCAGGCAACCGGCCTTGTTGACGCGCACGATGCGCTTCAAGCCACGCTCGAAGGCCTTGCGCTTGAACTCGGCCGCCAACTCACAGGCCCCCGCGTGGGCACAGGAGCCACGCGGATGTTCCGCCCCGCGATCGTTGGTGCAAACGAACAGGTGTCGCTGGAACTTGGCCATGGATCAATTGCGTCGGAACAGCTCGCCCGAGAGGATCAGCTTCTGGACCTCGCTCGTACCCTCGTAGATGCGCAGGGCACGCACGTCTCGGAAGAGACGCTCCACCATCGTACCCTTCTTCACGCCGAGCCCCCCAAAATGCTGCACGGCCCGGTCACAGACCCAGCTGGCCGTCTCCGTG
Source organism: bacterium (assembly GCA_030428965.1). Taxonomy (GTDB): domain Bacteria; phylum Planctomycetota; class UBA1135; order UBA1135; genus JAUIEE01. Next base: position 1,443 of record JAUIEE010000076.1, read on the forward strand.
GCGAAGAGCTTGGCGCGCGCCACCTCGGCCACGGCCGCCCCGCCGGCATCGACCTCGCGGGCAGCCTCCTCCACGAGCAGCTCCGCGGCGCGCAGCCGCACGTCCATTTCGGCCACGTCGAAACGCAGTCCCTGGTTCGCCGCCAAGGGCTTTCCGAACTGCTTGCGAGCACCCAGGTGCTCGATCGACTCGTCGAGCGCCCGGCGTGCGAAGCCGACCGCCGCGGCAGCCACCGACGTGCGGAATCGGCCGAGGGTCGCCAGGGCGATCTCCAACCCTTGCCCCTCTTCGCCCAGGAGGAATTCCGCCGGCAGCTCGCAGCCCTTCAGGATCACGTCGCCGATGGGATGAGGGGCCATGACCTCGAAGCGCTCCACGTCCAGGCCCCAGGCGTCGTCGGGGACGAAGAACATCGAGAGCCCCTCCTTGTCACCGGGCTCTCCCGAGGTGCGCGCGAGCAGGGTGTAGAAACGCGCCAACCCGCAGTTGGAGATGAACGTCTTGCGTCCGTCCAGGATCCAGCCGGACGCTGTCTTGCGTGCACGGGTCTCGACCGCGGTCACGTTGGAGCCGGCTCCGGGTTCCGTCAGGGCGAAGGCCGCCACCGACTCGCCGCGCACGACTTCGGGCAAGACCTGGGCGCGCAGCTCGGCCGATCCGGCCAGGGCCAAGGGGTAGGACCCCAGTCCTTGCATGACGAACATGACGTCGAGCATCCCGGAGTGATAGGCCAGGGACTGACGCAGGGCGCACAGCGCGCGCACCGAGACGTTGTCCGGTGCGCACAGTCCACCGGCCTCGGCTCCCCCATCGCGCTGGGGCACCGTCCAGGGCACCAGCTCGGCTCGACTCAAGGCGGCTAGCGCCTTGCGAGCCGCCTCGTCCTCTCCCAGCCCCTCGAGACTCGCCGCGCTGGAGAGTCCCAGGTCGTCCGCCCGGCGTGCCAGTTCTTCGATCATGCCGGCGGGGTCTCCAGACGGTCGGACGAGCTGAACTGGGCGAAGTTGGCCGCGCGCTTCTCGACGAAGGCCTCGTAGGCCTCGCGGTAGTCCGGGTGACGCATGCACTCGGCCTGGATCCAGCCCTCGGCCTGCATGGCCTCGCCCAGGTCCATGGAAGCTTCGAGGTTGAGCATGCGCTTGGTCACGGCCAGGCCCAGGCTGGGCCCGTCCGCCAGCCGGCGCGCCCACTCCCGGGTCAGCTCCTCCAGTCCTTCCGGCGGACAGATCGCGTTGTAGAGCCCGATGCGATGGGCACGCTCGGCGTCGATGAACTCTCCCCCCATGAGCAGCTCGGTCGCGAGCCCGAGCCCGACGATGCGCGGCAGAAGCCAGGCCGCGCCCATGTCCGCTCCCGAGAGTCCGACCTTCGTGAACAGGAAGGCGATCTTGGCCGAGGTCGAGGCCAGGCGCAGGTCGGCGGCCGCGGCCATGACGGCTCCGGCCCCGCAGGTGGTCCCGTTGAGCGCAGCGATGATGGGCTTTTCGAGCCGACGCATGTTCTCGATCAGATCGCAGGTCATGCGCGTGAAGGCCAGGAGCTGGGCGTCCGACACCCCGAACAGCTTGCCGATGATGTCCTTGACGTCTCCGCCGGAACAGAAGGCGCGGCCGGTGCCCGTCAGGACCACGGCCCGAACCGATGCTCGATCCTGGAGCTGGACGAAGGTGTCGCGCAGCTCGGCGTAGGAGTCGAAGGTCAGGGCATTCAGGCGGTCAGGTCGGTTGAGCCGGATCGTGGCGATGCCGCCCGATTCGGAGTAGTCGAAGTGCTGGGCATTCATGGGTGTTCGCCTCCCGGCAAGATGGCCACGGCCTGGATCTCCACCAGGGCTCCGTCCTCGAGGAGGTCCGCAACCTGCACCAGGGCCATGGCGGGGTACTCGTTCCCCATCAGCTCCCGGTACATGCGCCCGATCTCCTTCGTGTTCTTCAAGTAGGCCTTCTTGTCGGTGACGTAGATCGTCATGCTGACGACGTGCTTGCCGGCCCCGCCGGCCGCCGCGACCACCTGCACCACGTTCGAGAGCGCCTGGCCGAACTGGGCCACGAAGTCTCCGCCACCCACCAGCCGCTGCTCGGCATCCCAGGCGATCTGGCCGGCGACGTGCAGCTGACGTAGTCCGGAGCCTTCGACCAAGACGCCGTTCTCGTAGCCCCTCGGGGGGGCCCAGTCCTTGACGCGGATGCGCTCGATGTTCATGGGGATCCTTACTCCTGACCCGCCAGGCGCGAGTTGCCCGCGTAGACGTGGGGTTCGGGAGAGCCGTCCAATTCTACGATGCGCCCTCCCTCTGGCTGTCCCAAGGTGGCCAGGGTCACCTCGGCCACCTGCCGCGGGGTCACGAACGCTCCCCCCGGATTCGCCGCGCGGAAGAAGGCGCGCACCTCGTCCTCGCTCTGACCGGTCTTGTCGACGACCCGCCGCACGGACTCCGCCAGCATGGGCGAGTCCACGTAGTGCGGGCAGACCAGATCGATGCACACCCCCGCCGGCAGGACTTCCTCGGACACGGCCAGGGAGTAGCCCACCAGGGCGTGCTTGGAGGCACAGTAGGCCGACACGTAGCCATAGCCCCGCAGCCCGGCCGAGGAGGCCACGTTGACGACCTGCCCGTAGCCCCGCTCGACCATCGGCGGAACGAGGGCCTCCATCAGGCGCCGGGGTCCCTGGAAGTTGACGGCCAGATGACGGTCCACGAGGTCCTGATCGGACCCGACGTTGCGCGCGAAGGCGGAGCTCACCGCGATCCCGGCGTTGTTGACGAGGCCTTCCAGGGGACCGTTCTCCGCGACGATTTCCCGCACCCGCTGGCATGCGGCGGCGATCGAATCCGCTGCACCGACGTCGAGGGTCAGGGGCCAGGCCCGCCCTCCGCCGGCCTCGATCTGCGCCACCACTTCCTCGCAGGCCGCCAGTCGGCGCGAGCTGACCAGCACCCCGCAGCCCGCCCCGGCCAGGAGGCGGGCGATCTCGGCCCCGATTCCCTGGCTGGCGCCGGTGACGAGGACGAGGCTAGGCAGTCGTACGGAGGACATGGGGCGACAAGTTTGCCCCCGCGCCGAGAGCACCGCCAGGATGGAAGGGGATCCCCGCGGCAGGGTGTACCCTGGGACCGTGAGCGATCGCACGGCAGCCAAGAAGCGCAGGCAGCGAGCCCCCCTCCCCAAGGCCAGCTGGCCCACCCGGGACGAGGCCCGGGCGAGCCGGCTGTTCTCCCCGCTGCGCGTGGGCGCCTTCGAGACCCGTACGCGCACCTGGGTCCCGGCCATGGTCCCCTGGCGCGCGACCAAAGAGGGCTTCGTCACGCCCGAAGTGCTCGAGTGGTACGGCCGCTTCGCGGACGGTCGCCCCGGCGTCCTGGTGGTCGAGGCCACGGGCATTCGCGACGTCCCCAGCGGGCCGCTGCTGCGCATCGGCGACGATCGCTTCCTGCCGGGACTGCGCGAGCTGGTGCGGACGGTCCAGGAACGGTCCCAGGGTCAAACCCGCCTCTTGATCCAGGTGATCGACTTCCTCGCGATTCGCAGGCGACCGGAGCGCGAGGCGTACCTGCGGCGCTTCCTGCGCGTGCGGGAGGGGCACTTCGAGGCCCTGGCGGGACGAGCTAGCGCCGATCGCCTGCCGAGCACGGAGGAGGAACTACGCGCGGCGCTGGTCGGCCTCGACGACGACTCCCTGCGCGAGGTGCTCGACGAGCGCGAATGGGAAGACCTGACCCGGGGCTACCGCGAACGCGTCACCGACCTCCACCTGCCCCACGTGCGCGCGCTGCCCCGAGTGCTTCCAGGTCTGTTCGCCCGGGCCGCGGGGCGCGCCCGGGAGGCCGGATTCGACGGGGTCGAGCTCCACTACGCCCACGCGTACACGATGGCCTCGTTCCTCTCGCGCCTGAACCGGCGCGACGACGGCTACGGCGGGAGCCCGGAAGAACGGGTTCGCCTGCCCAGGGAGGTCTTCGAGGAGGTGCGTCGGGAGGTCGGCTCCGACTTCACCGTCGGCTGCCGGTTCCTCGGACACGAAGCGATCTCCGGCGGCAGCGAGGCCGACGAAGCGGCCTTCTTCGGCGAGACCTTCGCACGGGCGGGCATGGACTTTCTGTCCGTCTCCAAGGGCGGCAAGTTCGAGGACGCCAAGGCCCCCAGGGTCGGCCGGGCGATCTACCCGTACACCGGTCCCAGCGGGCTCGAGTGCATGCCCACCGTCCATCTCGATCTGCGCGGCCCCATCGCGCGCAACCTCCCCCTCTCCGCCCACATTCGTCGCCGGGTGCGGTCCGCCGGCTTCGAGACACCGGTGGTCGGGTGCGGCGGCATCAACAGCTTCTCCGTGGCCGAGTCCGCCCTGCAGTACGGCGAGTGCGACCTGGTGGCGGCGGCCAGGCAGAGTCTGGCCGACCCCGACTGGTTCCTGAAGATGGAGCTGGGACGCGGCGAAGAGGTTCGCAGGTGCATCTACACGAACTACTGCGAGGGACTCGACCAGAAGCACGTCGAGGTCACCTGCCAGCTCTGGGATCGCGACTTCTCGGACGGAGAGGACGCAACGCTCCGCAAGTCCAGGGACGGCAAGCGCCGCCTCGAACCTCCGCGCTGGAGCCACGACGATGCCCCGTGAAGTGAACCTGCGCTTCGCTGCCGGAGCACGTCCGCAGCTCGACGACCAGGAGGCCCTGCGCGCAGGCGCCGCCGCCAGGCTCGAATGTGACCCCTCGGCCTTCGCGGCGGTGCGTCCGCTGCGGCTGTCCTTCGACGCGCGCCCGCGTCACCGAGGCTGGCAGCTCGCCCTGCAGACCTGGGAAAGGGGGGAAAGCGTTCCCCCGGAACCGGCGCGCACTCCGCCCCGACTGCCCTCGGTACCTACCAACGCTCCCAGGGTCGCCATCGTCGGCAGCGGACCTGCGGGCCTTTTCTGCGCGCTCGAGCTGCTCTCCAACGGCTTCGCCGTGAGCCTGGTGGAGCGCGGCAAGGACGTGCGTGCCCGTCGCCGTTCCCTGCGTCACCTGCTACGGGGGGGCCAGGTCGACCCGGATTCCAACTACGGGTTCGGGGAAGGGGGCGCCGGAACCTACTCCGACGGCAAGCTCTACGCACGCAGCGGTTCGAAGGCCGCCATCCGGGGCGTCCTGGAAACGCTGGTCGCCCACGGCGCCCCCCCGGAGATCCTGGTCAGCTGGCGCCCGCACATCGGCTCGAATCGCCTGCCCGAAGTCGTCGCCAAGCTGCGCGAGACCCTCCTGGCCGCAGGGGGGCAGGTGCACTTCGCCCACCGCGCCGAGGAGATCGTGACCGAGCGAGGTCGCGTCACCGCCCTGCGCGGATGCCAGGTCGAGGACGGCGAAGCGTTCGAGATTCCCTGCGAGGCGGTCGTGCTCGCAACCGGCCACAGCGCCCTCGACTCGCTTCTCATGGCCCAGCGCGCCGGGGCTCGGCTCGAGGCCAAGGGCTTTGCCATGGGCGTTCGCATCGAACACCCCCAGGCCTGGCTGGACCAGCGCCAGTACGGAGGTCTGCGGGACGCCCACGCCCTGCCCGCCTCCTTCTACGAGATCACGACCGAGGCCAAGGGGCGGGGCGTCTACAGCTTCTGCATGTGCCCGGGCGGCTTCATCGTGCCTTCCATGACCGTGCCCAGACGGCTGGTCGTGAACGGCATGAGCCTGGCCCGACGGGACTCGCCCCACGCCAACTCGGGGCTGGTCGTGGCGGTCGAGCCCGAGGACTGGTGCGGCGGTCGCGGGATGCGACAGGGGTGGCTGACGCTGCTGCGTCGAGCCAAGGAGCTGGGGGCCAAGGCCCTTCCCGAGGACCTCTCCGCCCTGCCCGAGACACCCGAGTCCGATCCTCTGTTCGGCGTGCGACTGCAGATCGCCCTCGAGACCCTGGCCCACCATGCCGGCGGTGGCGAGAACCGAGCCCCTTCCCAGCGGGCCGACCACTTCCTGCGGCGCGACTCCCGGGCGACCCGGGCGCTGCCCACGAGCTATCGCCCCGGGCTGACCCCCTGCGACCTGAGCCAGCTCTTGCCCAAGGGCATGCACGAGAGGATCCGCACCGCCCTGCGTCAGTTCGACCAGAAGCTGCCCGGCTACGCCTCGAAGATCGGGCAGCTCGTCGGTGTGGAAACACGAACGAGCTCGCCGGTGCGCATCGTGCGCGATCCCGAGAGCCTGGAATCCCCCACGGTGCGGGGGCTCTACCCTTGCGGCGAAGGCGCCGGCTTCGCGGGGGGGATCGTCTCGGCCGCCCTGGACGGTCGTCGCGTGGCGCAGGCCTGGATCGGGGCGCGGGAACGAGCCTGAGGCTGCCGGCTCCCCTAGCTCGGCTCCCGGCGCGCCACGACCATCTGGAAGTGTCCCTTGCCGAACGGCTTGGTGGCCTCGTGCACCAGGTTCTCGAAGACCCGCACGAAGGGACGTCGCCAACCCAGGGCCTGCTTGGAGCGGGACCTGTCCTGCTGAACCCAGCGGAACCCGCTGGTCGTCGCACTCAGGACACGGAACCCCGCGGCCGCGAGACAGCGCTCGAGGGTCGCCGTCGTGAACAGGCACACGTGTCCCCCTCCGGTGTCGGCCATGTAGAACCCCGAGCCGGCGCGACGCGCGGTCCAGCAGTCGAGGTTCAGGGTGTGGATCGCGAGCACGCCGCTGCCCTCGAGCACCCGGGCGCACTCCCGCAAGAGCTGCACAGGATCGAAGACGTGCTCGATCAGGTCGTAGAGCACGACGATGTCGAAGCTGTTCTCGCCAAACCGCTGTTCCTCGAGGACACCGATGCGAATGTCCAGCCCCTCCCCTTCCCGGCCGTGGCGGGCAGCGTCGGCGGAGACCTCCACCCCCGTGGCTCGCATGCCGGCGTCCTCGGCGGCCCGCAGGAAGCCCCCCGAAGCGCAACCCACCTCGAGCAGGCGAGGCTCGGGGCTCGAAACGTGGGCGCGGAGCTCCTCGAGCAAGCGCCGACTCGAGCGCTGGAAGGCCGCGCTGAACAGCCGTCGTCGCGAGCGTTCCGGGTCGAGGCGATGCAGCCGTTCGGGGGTCAGCTCCCCCGCGTACTGGCGGCGGTGCAGCTGTTCGAGCTCGACAGGATCCTTCCACAGGTCGCAGAAGACGAGGCGGCAGTCCGGACAGGTCACGTAGCCGTGGGAACCGCTCCCGCGGGGAGCGTCGGACCAGGTCGGGAAGCGCTCCCGGGCGCTGGAACACAGCGGACAAGCGCGGCGAGCAGGTTGAGGGTGAAGCACGCCCTTCGTTGCGGACATGGCCAGAAGCTACCGTGCCGCCGGCGCCCGACCTAGCGACGTTCCTTCGCGCGCTGCTGCAGCCTCTCCAGGGTCGCGAGCGACGCCCTCGTGGCCTCGTCCCCCGGATCCAGCTCAAGGGCCCGCAGGAAGGCCGCCCGAGCGGGCGCGTAGCGCCCCAGGGCTCCCAGGGCCCGCCCCATTCCGGCGTGGGCATCGGCGGTGTCCGGATCCAGCTCCAGGGCGCGGGCGAAGCGCTGACGGGCCCGTTCCGGTTTGCGCATCAAGAGCAGCAGGTTTCCGTAGGCCGAATGGGCGCTCGGATCGCGCTCGTCGATCCGCAGGACGCGCTCGAAGTTCAGCGCAGCCCGTTCGAAGTCCCCGAGGGAGGCGAGGACGAGTCCCTGGTTCTTGAGCGCCTTGGGGTTGAGCGGCTGCAGGTCGATCACGCGCTCGTATTGCTCGACGCTGCGCGCCAGCTCGCCCATGCCCGAATACAGTCCGGCCAGGTCGGAGCGCAGGCTCAGCTCCCGCGCACTCAGTCCCCGCAGGCTTTCCCCCTCGCTCGTGCGCCGGGCCTTTTCGCTCTCCATTTCCTCGAGGGCGGCCAGGAGATAGCGCGCGGCTTCGTCGGGGAAGCGCTCGCGGAAGCCCTCCGACAGGGCCTGGGAGAGGCCCCCGTTCTGGAGGGGCTCGAGGGCCCAGGAACCGGGGAAGGGGAGCGAGCGGGCCAGGCGCTCGCCATCGGGCTCGGCGCACAGGGACGCGCTCTCCAGGAGTGCCTCCACCGCGAGCGGTCCACGCACGATCACGGCCAAACGCGAATCCGGATCGATCAGCAGGCTGAAGGGAACGACGAAGGGCACCCGTCGATCGAAGAGGGTCTCTTGCAAGACCTCGAGTCGCTCCAGGAGGTCCACGGTGGCCACGCCGGTCGCGAAGGGAAAGTCCAGGCCCTCGAGGATGCGCTGGGCGTCGGCGGGCTCTCCCGCATCGGCACCGAGCCCGTCCACGCTCAGGGCCAGGATGTCCAGCCTCCCCTGCAGCTGATCCTGCGCCCGCGTGAAGCTGCCCAGCTCGGCCACGCAAGGGGCACACCAGCTCGCCCAGAAGTTGATCAGGAGGGGGCGCTTGCCCTGAGGTATTTCCAGCGGATCCCCGTCGAAGGTGCGCGCTTCGAGGCGAGGCAGCTCCACGGGAAGGGGCAGGACGATGCGGGCCGCGTCGGAAGCCCTGGGCGGCTCGGGGGGAGATGGAGCCAGGGCGAGGGCACGGGGGCGTGCGGCGCGCACCTGAGCTCGGCCTGTCCCCTCGACCAGCAGGTAGCGACCTCCGGGCGAGACCCCGGAGAACGCCTCCCGTTCTCCGCCCGGCCAGCGCACGCGTACGGCGCGGATTCCCTCGGCGCCCAGGCCGAAGTGCAGAATGCGGCTGGACTGGGACAGGAAGCCCGAGCCGGCCTGAACGGACTGGACCGAGCGGCTCCCGTCCTCGAGCTCGAGCTCGACCCGGGCACCGATCGCATCCCGGTTGGAGCGTGTTCCGCGCAGCTCGAGCGAACAGAAGCCCCTCGCCCCGCCGGCGGGCAGATCGTTGCGCAAGAAGCGCAGGCGTGGACCTGTGCGATTGGCGTTCCAGCAGTCGAGATCGCCGTCCCCGTCCCAATCGACGAAGACCTGGCTGCGACCGTCGTCGTCGAAGTCGAGGCCGCTCACACCCGAGATGGCGGTGAAGGTTCCGCCATGGTTCAAGAAGGCACAGTTGCGCTCGTGCCCACTCCAGGAGAGCCCGTCGCGCACCATGCGCATCGTGGCTTCCCACCCGGCCAGGTACTCATCCCGGCCGCGACTGGAGCGGGTCGAACGATCGGAGCGCGACACGACCTGTCGCCAGAAGAAGCTTCACAAGTCCCCTGAGTCTTCGTTCGTGAAGTAGCCGTTGGTCACGACCAGATCCTGCCAACCGTCGTTGTTCAGGTCGGCGAAGCCCGAAGACCAGGCCCAGCGTCCCATGGTGACGCCGGCCTCCTCACTGACGTCGTGAAAGGTCCCGTCGCCTGCGTTGTGGAAGAGCGTGTTCCCGCGCGCCATGCGCTGGACCTTGTCGATCGTGTCTTCGCTGGACGACTCGGCGAAGCGTCGCTGGTAGGTCACGCGGTTGCCCGCGGCCGAGAACATGTTGCTCACGTAGCAATCCATGCGACCGTCGCGGTCGTAGTCACCCCAGGCAACGGACATCCCCGAGGCGATGTCCTGCACCGCCGCCTCCTCCGCGATGTCCACGAACTTGCCGCCCCGATTCTCGTAGAGGTTGTTGCGGCCGAAGTCGTTGGCCACGTAGAGATCCGGATCTCCGTCGTCGTCGAAGTCCTCCCAGGCCGCCGCGAAGCTGAAGCGCGAGTTGTTCTGGCCCAGGCCGACCGGATCGGTCACGTCGACGAACTCGAAGTCCCCGTCGTTCCTCAGGAGCGCGTTGGCTCCGCCGTTGTTGGCATCGTGATAGGGAACCGGACTCACGGCGGAGTCTCCCAGCCCACGGTGGGGACCTTCGGTGCCCTCGGCCCCGGCTCCATAGCCACACAGGAACAGGTCCAGATCCCCGTCGAGGTCGTAGTCGGCGGCGGCCAGGGAGTACGGCTCGGTCACGGCCCGGAAACTCCCGGCCAGGCGAAAGCCCGTGCTCCCCTCGTTCACGCAGATCAACAGGCGCGCCAGGGTCGAGACCACCAGATCCTGGTCCCCGTCCTGGTCCAGGTCGAGCCACAGGGCGCTGGTCGAGAGATCCAACCAGTCCAGCCCTAGCTGCCGGGCGCGCTCCACGACCGTGCCGTCTTCCTGCTGGAGGTAGAGCCGATTCGGAAGGCCGCCCCCATCGCAGACGTAGAGGTCTTCGAGCCCGTCTCCATCCGCATCCCCCACGGCGAGACCATGGTGCCCGAACATCTGCATCCCGATCTGATTGCTCAAGCGCGCCGTCCAGTGGTTGATGCCCGGCAGCACCTGGGAAGGGTAGGGCCCGGTCTTCCCGAGGACCGAAGCGGTGCAATCGGAGAACAGGGTCGAGCCGGCGCGCGAGACGACCTCCTCGACGTCCTCGATGCGCACGTCGATCAGGCGCGGGAGCGGATCTCCAGCCGCGGGCAAGCTCCAGGTGCAGTGCCACGAGGCGCTGTGCTGCGCGGCCCTCCCTTCGGCCTGGGCCAGGATCTGCACGAGCACCTCGGTCTCGAAGCCGGCGTCGATCTGCTCGATGCGCCAGAGCTTGAGCTTGCTGCGCACGTGGTTTGTCCCTTCCCAGCGCCCGAACAAGCGGCCCAAGCCCTCGGCGAAGCCCTCGGCTCCCTGCAGGCGCTGCGCGTCCGGCGTCTCGGGACGACTCGAGCGGGTCACCGTGAAGCTGTCGTCCTCGAACACGACCTCGACTTCACTCCGCACGAGAGGGTCACAGCGAAAGCCAGGGTCCAGGAAGGCCCGGAAACGGTCCCCATCGATCGGATGGGGCAGCTCGAAGCCGTGGGCGATCTCCTTGAGGACGTTCCCTGCCCGTTCGTTGAGCACCTCGGTCTCGAAGGTGTCCTTGGAGGGGTCGAACTTGTCCGTCAGTTCGGAGGCCAGCCCCTGGGTCGAGGATGCACCTTGATCCTGGGCGTCCAGGAAGCCCGGCAGGAGGCTCAGGGCGGCGCACAGAAGAAGCGGTCGGGGATACAGGGGACTCACGGGCGCGGCGTCTCGAGGGTCTCGGGAGCATCGAGCTCCGGCGGAACAAGGGCTGCATCTCCATCTTCCCCCGACCTTCTCCAGGGGAGAACGAGCAGCAGCCAAAGGGAGATCGGAATGACGTAGTTCGAACTCAAGTCGTCCCACAGCAAGAGGTTGAGAGTGTCCTGGGCCAGGGTCGGAATCCAGCGCAGGTCGACGGGGGGATCCCCTCGCAGCTGAAAGGTCGTGTACTTCAGCCCGATGGCGAGGCCCAGTCGCAAGAGCACGAAGGCCTGGGACAGGACGAGGGCCAGGGGAACGACGGCCAACCGCTTCTTCCAGCCCATGGAGGTCGCCAGCACGAGCGCCAGGAGCAGGACGCTGGGTTTGTAGCTGCAGTGGTAGCTGCTCACGGGCAGCGGCACGCGCACCTTGGGGGACTCGGGATGGGTCAGGACGATACGCGTGTCGTAGTGCGCGTGTTCCTCCTTCAGACGTTGAAAGACGACCTGGCTCGGTCCCTGGCGCACGCCGTAAACGCTTTGGCCCAGCGTACGGAAGCCCGAGGCGTAGCTGTCCGCGACCGGAGGCCAGGCGAAGATGCCCCCGAAGAACAAGAGCGCGACCAGAACGAAGAAGCGCGTGCTGACCTTGCCCATCACTCGCTCCCGGACTGCGTGGCAGGTTCGGGCACCACGCGGCGAGCCCAGACCGACCACAGGATCCCCGCGACCAGCACGAAGCCCGCCTGCCAGACCGTCCCGTGCATGACATCGAAGAAGTCGGGCGCGTGGCGGCCGATGCTGAACAGACTCGCGATGCGCACGAAGTTCAAGAGCAGGAGAGCCAGGAGCCCCAGTCCGAGCCCCCACAGCTTCTGGGCGAGTCGGGAGGGAAAAGCCAGCACGCCCGCCAGGTAGGTGCTGATGGGCAGGAAGGCGTCGCAGCCATGGTCGACCTGCACGGCGAAGCCCCCGGAGATGACGGTCCCCGAGAGCAAGACGTCGTCGTAGAACGGCCGCAGGAGCTGCCAGGAGGCCCATGCGTTCCAGCGCAGGTAGGACTCGACGAAGGCCGTGTCCCAGGTGCGGACGTAGAGGAAATAGCAGACGGCCACGAGGGCGAGGAAAGTCGCCACGAACCGCGGGGCGCTACGGCGAGAGAAGAACGAGGAGTCGCTCATGACAGGGCGGGCAGCCGAGATTCTTGTCGCCCCCTAGCAAAGCACGAAGCCGCACCGCGCGACAAGCGTGGTGCGGCTTCGGGTCGAAAGACCGAGTGCGATCAGGCTTCCGCCGAGACGGGGCGCTGGCGCAGGATGGCCGCGCCGGCGATCAGGCAGAGGAGGGCCAGGCCGGCCAGGCTCCACCCTGTGGCCGCGGGGACACGCTCGATCCCGACGAGGGTGATGCCATCCACGCCGAAGTCGCCGTCGAGGGCGTCGGGGATCTGCATGTAGGGAGCGTTGTCGTGACGGATCAGGAAACGGTTGGCGTTCGCCTTGGCGTCCGCGAAGGAACCGCTGCCGATGGTTTGAGTCCACTGGGACTCGTCGGTCAGGTCGACCTCGAACTGCTGCCAGCTACCGTTCGGGGGCGCGAAGCCGGCGTTGGCTTGCCAGAAGTTGCCGCCACCGTTGACACCGAAACCCACGTGGATCTCGAGGGCCTCGTCGGCGCCGATATCGTTCAGGCTGAACTGGATCGTGCCCACGTCGCTCAAGCACCCGGTCAGATCCGCGTCGGAGGTCGCCGCGCCCAGGTTGACCGTGAATCCGGCCGAGTCGATGCTGAGGTAGCCGTCGCCCGCGCCGCCGACACCGCCGCTGGCCACGTTCGTCACGACGGTCTGGGAGGAGCTGAAGCCCTGGTCGGAGCCTCCATTGAACTCGACGACGGTGCCGACGGCGGCCAGGGCCAGGGCGGCGGAGGAGGCGAAGAAGGCGCCTGCCATCCAGAGACTCTTGCTGCGGTTCTTGAATTGGGACATGTCACGGTGCGGCCCGAGGGTAGTGCCGCTTGCTCTCGGTTGAGTCTGGGGGAGTAAAGAAAGGGACGCGGGGCCCCGGGGAATTGTAACCGATCCCGGGGCCAGGCATCGGTCGACAGGGCCCTAAGGGACGCTTTCCGGGCCCTCGAGGTTCCCGGCAGCACCGAGAAAGCCTTTCTGGGGGCTCCGGGGCTGTCCTAGCAGGGCCCTGAGTTCCCGAACCAGGGTCTGAGGTGCGTAGGGCTTCTTGAGGAAGACCAGGCCCGGCCCCTCCAGCCCCGGGAGCAAGTCGTCGGCTTCGTACCCACTGGTCAGGAGTGCCGGGAGATCCGGCCGCTGCGCCCGCATCTGCTTCAAGGCCGCGTCCCCGTTCAGGCGCGGCATGCTGACGTCCAGGATCACGGCGCCGTCGCTGGAGAAGAGCTCCAGGGCTTCGACGCCGTCCGCGACGGCCAAGGTCGGAAAGCCGGCCTTCTCCAGGACCAACTGGGCCATGGAACGCACCATCTCCTCGTCCTCGGCCAAGAGGACGGTCGCATTGTGTGACCCGGACGATCGTGTCGACATCGGTGGCGGGAAGCTGGGGCGAGAGGCGAGGCAAGAAAAGCCGAGCAGGCTTCGCGAGACCCCATTGGGGGCTCGGCCTGGGAGACTATCCTGCACATCCAGGGTCGGCCGACAAGGGCCAGCTTTCGCGCGGCACGATACGAACGGTGACAAAACGACACGGGGCGAGGACAATCGGAGGGTGTCCAGGTTCAGGCACAGCACGTTCGCGTTGA
>JAUIEE010000556.1 GCA_030428965.1 bacterium
TGGCTGTCGTCTCGAAACCTCAGCTTGCGGCGCGGATCTGCGGGCTGGACTTCGGCTTCGACGACTACGTCGATCCGCCTCCGGTGGGGGAGCGGCGACTCGACGAGGCTCGGGTCCTGGTGCAAGGAAAGCTGGAGCGACACGCCGACGGGGAGGGCGGTGTCTTCCTGTGGTGGCACGTTTCGGACCTGGACCGCGAGGAAATCGACTCCGGGGATGTGCTGCGGTTCCTGCAGGAGCGACTCGGAAGCCAGGAGCGCCCGTCACAGGACCTGACCGAACTGCTCGGGGCCGGTGGCGACGCAGATGCACGACTCGAGAGGGTCAGGGCTTCGTTGCAGCGCCAGCGAGGAACCCGTTCCTGGCGCCTCTTGCAAGAGGCCGAATACGACGCACGGCTGGCCCTCTTGGATCGATCGCTGGGGCAGTTGGTGGCCTACCTCGAAGAACAAGGCCTGTGGCGCCGTACGACGGTCGTTTTGACGGCGACCCGGGGCTGCCTGCTTGCGGAGGCTCTCGAAGACGATCCCCTTCGGGGTTTCGACGAGGCTTTGATTCGCGTGCCGTTGATCCTCAAGGCTGGAGAGGGCAGGCGCGGTTGGCCCGACCTGGAGTTCGCCTATTCGCCCAAAGACCTGCCCTACTTGCTCCATGGGCTCCTGACCGACCTCGAGCGTCCATGGGGAGCCCACGGTCCAACGTGGGGAAGGCACGATGGTGTTTCCGTGACTTCCGCCCAGTACGGCCGTTCGGCTTACGTGACGGAAGAGTCTCCCCTTCATCCTGGTACGGTCACGCTGCTGGAAGACGGAGCCGCTCGCATCTTCGACCGTCGTAGTCGGGCTCTGCTGGACCCCGGTACTTTCTCGGAAGAAGAGAGCGGGGTGCTGGCCAACGTTCAAGATTGGCTGGAGATGGCGCGTCCCCGGCCCTTCGTCCTCTGGGGCGCAGGAGAGCAGCGGCTGGAGGTCACGCTACGCAGTCCCGAGGCGGACATCGTCTCCTTGAAGGCGGATCGGAGTCAGCTCCTTGCGCACAGCAGCGCGCGGCCAACGCGTGCCCAGGTCGAGTTCGAGGGGGCCACGCGCGTGCTGCTCTACACGTTGTCCCCGACCAGCTCTCTCCTGGTCGAGCTGCGTTCGCATGGTAGGCCGGTCTCGGAGGCGGAGGTCGCGATCGGCGACTGGGCGACTGGCCAGGACCCCAAGGCGAACCAGGTCGCGCTGCCGCGCTACCCGTACGAACGCGCCCCGGCCTGGGCCGAAGAGGACGGAGCCCCTGTCGTCGATGTGCGCTCTCCCGAGCGAGGAAGCTGGGACGTAGCGATCCAGCTTCCCTCCCCGCGCCCTGTGCGTCTCCACCTGGCCCGTTGTCCCCCGTCCGACCCGCCCGCGCCGCTCGAGGTCGAGTTCGGCTCGGGAGTCCGGCTGCTGAGCGAGGAGGGCCTTCCGGACGGCGCCGTGCTGGAGGGGACGGCGCCCCTCGAGGTGCGCGTACGGCGCGCCAGCGGAGAGCGCCTTGCCGTGGCTCTCCAGGCGGGAGACGAGGTCGTGCCCGCCGAGCGCATGCGCTACTTGGGCCGGCGCTTCGTGGGGGAGGCGCTGTGCTTCTACCTGCCGACCTGGTACCGGGCGCGCTCGGACTGGTTCCTGGAGACATCCCCGGTGCGGGACGAAGCTTCGGAAGCCCCATCCGCTAGGATTCGCCTCCACGTGGGCACCGGCACCGGGCCCCTCGGGCTCAGCGCCCAGGATCTCTCCCTCTTGAACCGCCTCCCCGACACCGAGTGAAGCGCATCGTCCTCGTCCGAACCCAGGGCCCCCGCAACGTGGGCTCGGTCCTGCGGGTCGCCCTCAACTTCGGTCCCTGCGAGCTGGTGCTCGTGCGGCCCGAGAAACCCTCGATCCTGATCCACCCGGACTTCGTGCAGATGTCCCACGGGGTGGACGGCATCGAGAACCGCGTGCGGGTCGTGGACTCGATGGACGAAGCTCTGGCCGAGTGCACCTGGAGCTACGGCTTCACGGCGCGCTCGCGGGATCACCGCACCGTGTTCGACTGGCGCGACCTGCAGGGATCCCTGGTCGAGCGCGTGCAGAGACCCGAAGAGCACGTGGCTCTCGTCTTCGGGTCCGAGGAGAACGGTTTGACCACCGACGAGACCCGGCGCCTGAACGAGCTCGTGAAGATGCCGACCAGCCGGGAGCACACCTCGATCAACCTGGCCATGAGCGTGGGGATCGTGCTCTCGACGATCTTCTTCGCCGACGCCCGGAGCGCCGAGTCCGGGGGCAGTACCCCCCTCGCCGGCAAGGACCGCCGCTTCCTGACCGAGCGCCTCAAGGACGTGCTCGGCTCCTGCACGACGAGCGCGCTCACGACGCGCCCTCGAGGGTGACGGTGACGGGCATACCGGAGCGCAGCTCGCCGCCCTCGTTGGGGATGCGCACCTCGACGGGGAACACGAGCCGATCGCGGTCGCTGCGCGTCTGGATGTTGCGCGGCGTGAACTCGGCCTCGAGGCCGACGCGGCGGACCGTCGCGTCGAACACCCGGC
>JAUIEE010000077.1 GCA_030428965.1 bacterium
CGGCAACTGCTCGAACCACTTCGAGTGCGAGGCCGCCTGCCCCAAGGACATCTCCGTCGAGAACATCGCCATCCTGAACCGCGAGTACCTCAGGTCGGCCCTCCGGTCGACGGACTGAGCCCTGAACGGAAAAGGCCGCTACGCAGGCGGAACGCCAGCGGCCGAAGGTGGGCGATCTCTCCCCCACCAGGCCCTTGGAAACCGGCCCCTCGGGGTCGTAGGATGGCCTCCGCACCTTCCTGCGAGGACTGGTACGCGCTTTGCTTTCAGTGCCGCAGATACCGGCTATCTCGGGCGCCCGCCCGGGCGCACCCCCTACCAACGCACAAGCAGCCATGAAGAAACTCGCATTGGCCGCGGCCCTCGTGGCCGGCGGCAGCCTCGGCCTGCAAAACACCTCGTTCGCCCACGGTGGAACCTACCGTGGCCCCGGTGACACCGTCCCGCCCGGCGGCGGCGGTGCCGGTGGCGGCGGCGCCAGCGCGCCTGGCCCCTCCGGCCCCTCCAGCCCCGGTCCCGGCGGAGCCGGCACCCCCGGTCCCGCGGCCCCCGGCGCCCCCGGCGGTGGTTCCTCGCCCCAGACCGGCGGCGGTGGCCCCTCCGGACCCGACCTCACCGCCTGGACCTTCTGGTGGGAGTTCAACAAGGAGCCCTACCTCAACCTGCGCTCCCACATCCACTCCGGCGGCACGAAGACCGGTAGCGACGGCTGGTTCCTGGGGAAAGGCGAGAAGAACCAGAGCAAGGACACCCTGCGTCCCACCGAGCAGCAGATTCGCCAGAAGGTCGTCCCGGCCCTGATCCGCGCCGCCGAGACCGAGTCGAACAACGACATCGTGACCGGTAGCCTGATCGCCCTCGCCAAGATCGGCGACGCCAAGAGCGAGGACGGCACCTCCCGCTTCGAGCAGGTCATCTCCAAGCGCCTGTCCGACTCGGTGCAGGAGATCCGCGAGACGGCCGCCGTGGCCCTCGGGATCCTGGCCAACGATTCTTCCGTGGCGACCCTCGAGGCGCTCCTCAACGACACGGACGAAGGTCGCAAGCTGGTCAAGTCGACCGAGGTCAACTACCGCACGCGCTCCTTCGCGGCCTACGGCCTGGCCTTGATCGGGGCCCGCACCGGCAGCGAAGAGGTCCGTCAAGAGATCGTTCGCATCCTGGCTGGCACCATCGAGACCGAGGACACCAAGTCCCTCGATCTGCGGGTCGCCTGCCTGGTGGCCATGGGACTCGTGCCCCTCGAGCGCATCGAGCACCCCCCGGTCCCCGAGGGTGAGGACGCCGGCGACTACGTCTACCCGCCCGAGTCCTGCCGCCTGGCGCAGCTCGACTACCTGATGAAGTACCTGCAGGACGAGGAGAACCGCTTCCTCGCCCGCGCCCACGCCCCGACGGCCATGGTTCGCCTGGTCGAGGGCCTGCCGGCCGAGACCTACGACCTCTACAAGAAGAAGATCGCGGACGACCTGATCGCCCGCGTCGACTCCCGCAGCAAAGAGCAGCGTGAGGTCATGCAGAGCGCCGTGCTCTCCCTGGGCATGATCGGTGACCTGGACGGCGACGACGTCGACCAGGAGATCCGGGACGTCCTCGCCTCGATCCGCAAGGATCAGAGCGACCAGCAGTCGCGCAACTTCTCGATGATCGCCCTGGGCAAGGTCGGGGGCAACATCGGCAACGGCGACTACACGGACGGGATCAAGCAGGTGAGCAAGGCCATCACCGGCGCGCTCTCCGACGGCGCCTCCACCCTGAGGCCCTGGGCTGGTCTGGCCGTCGGCGTCATGGGCCGTCAGCTGAGCGACAACAACGTGAACAGCGACGTCGCGACCGGGAACATCCTGGCCCTGCGTGAAACCCTCAAGGACGAAAAGAACACCGAGCGCGTGGGGGCCTACGCCATCAGCGCCGGCATTCTGGCCGACCTCGAGGCGGAGTCGATCCTGCTCGAGAAGCTCGATCGCCTCAGCGACGACACGGCCCGCGGCTACGTTGCCGTGGCCCTGGGTCTCATGAACGCCCGTTCGGCCATCGAGCCGATCCAGAGCATCGTCAAGGACTCCAAGTACCGCCCCGAGCTCCTCAAGCAGGCGGCGATCTCCCTGGGCCTCCTGGGCGACAAGGACCTGGTTCCGGACCTGATCGAGATGCTCTCGGAGTCGAAGGGTCTGGCCACCCAGGCCGCCCTCTCGACGGCCCTGGGCTTCATCGGTGACCACCGCTCCATCGATCCTCTGGTCGACATGCTCGGCAACAGCGAGCTGACCGCCCGAGCCCGTGGCTTCGCGGCGGTTGCGCTCGGCATCGTGGCCGAGAAGGAACCCCTTCCCTGGAACACCAAGATCGCGGTCGATCTGAACTACCGCGCTTCGACCACGACCCTGAACGAACAGGGCGGAACGGGGATCCTCAACATCCTCTAGGGTCACTCCAGGACCGAGAACGAGCCGCCCGGCCGACCCCAGGGTCGTCCGGGCGGTTTGCGTTCTGGAGGGTGTTACTTGCCCCCGACCCCTCCCTAGGACTCTCAAAGCATCCTCCTCGACTCCCCTAGCCTCGTCTCGCGAGCGCCCCACACGCGGGAAGAGCGCACCTGCCCGAGAGTGGAGTCGGGCCTACCGACCGAGACCCGAGCTTTCCCATGAGATCCTTGCCCTTCTTGCTCGCTCTCCTCCTGTGCACGTCCGCCCCCGATCTCCTCGCCCAGGGATGCGGTGATCCGCCGCCGCCTCCCCCGCGTCCGCCTGGCGGAGGCGGAAGCAACGAGCCCCAGCCTCCTCCGCCGCCCCCGCAACCCCCGCGGGGCGGCGCCGCGACGAGTGGCGCTACGACCGGCGGCGGGGTTCGGGGCGGCTTCCAGAGCCCTGGAACGGGGGTGCCCATCTGCGACCCCACGCCTCCGCGACCGGACCGCCCACGAACCTCGGCGCGCGGATCGACGCCTTCCTCGACGTTTCCCGCGGAAAGCGGAGCAGTCACGGGCCTTCCCGCCCCCACTCCCTGGACGCCCGTTTTCCTTCCGTCTCCATCGCAAACAGGTGCGGCGCCGGAGAGCGGCATGCCCGACTTCGTCGACCTGAGCGGCTGGGCCTGGTGGTGGGAGTTCAACAAGGACCCTCTGCTCGAACTGAAGGCGCACCTGTTCGCCACTCCGACGACCTCAGGCACCGATGGCTTCTACCTGGGGCAAGGGGAGATGCACCACGAAGCGGCCCTGCATCGGCCCGATGCGCGCAGGGTGCGCGAGAAGGTCGTCCCGGCCCTGCGCGCCGCCCTGGGCAGCAAGAACCCGGAGATCCTGGCAGCGAGCCTGATCGCCTTGGCCAAGATCCGCGAGGGACAGGGCGAGAGCTACCTGAACGAGACCGAGAGCCTGCTGGAGCGTTTCCTTGACCACTCGCACTCCCGAGTCTCCGACGCGGCGGTCCTCGCCCTGGGCATCCTCGGCCGAGATCGCTCCGCCCTCCTGCTGGGGGAAGTTCTGAATGGCGACGAGCATCGCTCGACCGTTCGCACCAGGACCTTCGCCGCCTACGCCCTGGGGATCCTGGGCGCGCGCGCCGAAAAGGAAGACGTGCGTCTGTACGTGGTGCGCCAGCTGATCCAGGCCCTGGTGACCGAGAAGCACAAAGGGCCCGACCTACCCTCCGCCTGCATCCTTGCCCTGGGAAGGGTGCCTCTCGAGGACCACGGCCCTCATCCAGCCCAGACGGAGAGGCCCGACGATCGGATCCCCCTCCCGACCTGTCGCGCAGGACAGCTCGCGTTCCTCCTCGACCTCCTGGCCGACGACAAGCTGAACCGCATCGCCCACTCCCACGTCCCCAGTTCCCTGGCAGCTCTCCTGGCCTCGTGGGGGCACGAGCCGGATGCTCGCCTCAAGGAAGAGACGGTCCAGGCGCTCCTGATGAGCCTGCGTACGCGCCGTGGAGCGACCCGCGACATGCAGCGTTCCGCGATCCTGGCCCTGGGCCGCATCGGAGACAGTGACGACGACCCCATCGACATCCGCATCCGAGAGCGACTCGGCGACGCTTCGTTCTTCGAGCAGGACGCCCAGGCGGCTCGCTTCGCCCTGATTGCCCTGGGCGAAGTCGCCGGCCGCCCAGGACGCGGCGGCCTGGGTGACGTGAGCGCGATCCGTTCGGATCTCCTGCGCACCCTGGCCCGAGGACGCAAAGACGCCGTCCGCTGGTCGGCCCTGGCCCTCGGCCTGCTCGAGCGCGGCCAGCGCAAGGGCGGCCAGGTCGTCAACGCCGATGTGCTCGCAGCCATGGACCTCACCCTGCAGGACTGTCGAGCCGGCAACGACGTCGGTGCCGTCGCGATCGCCACGGGACTCTTGGGAGACATCGAAGGGAACTCCGGACTCCTCCGACAACTCGAGCGCTCCTCCGAGGAAGACGCCCGCGGCAAGACGGCCATCGCCCTCGGTATGATCGGCGAGCACCAATCCCTGCCGATCCTGCGCAAGATGGTCGAAGAGGCCACCTACGCACCGAGCCTCCTGGCTCAGTCCTCGGTCGGTCTCGGGCTCATGGGGAGCTCGGCCAGCGCGTCCCTGCTCGCTTCCAAGCTGGCCACGGCCCGCTCCTCCTACGCCCAGGCCTCCATCGCCCATGCCCTGGGACGCATCGGGGACGCACGCTCCATCGAGCCCTTGGTCGAACTCCTCGAAGATCGCGATCAGAGCGACCAGGTGCGCGCCTTCGCCGCCTCCGCCCTGGGCCGCATCGCGGACTCGACCGCCCTACCCTTGGGGTCGCTGTACACCCTGGGGACCAACTACACGGCGGCCCCCCTGAGCCTGTTCAGTCCGAACGGGTTCGGGGTGCTCAACCTGCTTTAGGCGCGTCCTCATCCCACGGGAGCAGGTCTACCGCTCCCGTGCGGTATGAACTTTGCGACGTCCAAGTGGATCCTCGGAGGAACTCGGATCCCGCGCCATGTCCCAACCCAAGACCCCCCAAAGCCGCCCAGATTCAGGTTCAAGCAGAGCGGTTTCGCTCGACCAGGGCGCAACGACGCTTCCGCAATCCCGCCGCCGGCTGCAGACCGACACAGAATCGGGAGGTTCCCTGGGGCGCCTGCTCGGCTTCCTGGCCCTGACCTGGGCTCTCTTCACACCCAGCGCTGCCGGCTGGACCTCGCCTCACGGTGGAGTCTTTCCGCCGACGGGCCCGCCTCCGCCTCCCGCCCCCACCACGAAGCCCGGCGGCTTCAGCCCCACGGGGGGCGGCCCGCCCGCATCACCGGGGAGGACCTCTCCCCGGGGCAGCAGCCCAGCCCCCACCGCTCCCGCGACGGGCCCATCCTCCAGCCCGACTCCCGCCAGGACCGGCGGAAGGGGGGCTCCCCCCGTCTTCGGTGCGCCCGGATCCTCGTCCGTGGCGACAGGTGGAGCCTCCAGCCTGCTTCCGGACATGACGGACTGGAGTTTCTGGTGGGAGTTCAACAAGGAACCTCTGCTCGACCTGAGGCGCAACCTGTTTCGGCCCGAGCCCACGACCGGACAGGAAGGGTTCTACCTGGGGGACGGCTACCGCCGTCAAGGCAAGCGCAGCCTTCGTGCGAGCCCGGCCACCGTCCGACAGAAGATCGTCCCCGCCCTGCTGAGCACGCTCCAGGGGACTTCCTCGAACGACATTGCCACAGGTTGCCTCATCGCTCTGGCCAAGATCGGTGAGGATCACCGCGGTCACGAATCGGCCGAACTCGAACGTGCCCTGCGACCGTTCCTCGCGGATCCTTCCCAGCAAGTCGCCGAAACGGCGGCCGCCGCCCTCGGGATCCTGGCCAACGACAGCTCGGCCATGCTCCTCAGTGATCTCCTGGGTGACACCCGCGCGGGGCGCCGCGCCGTCGCACGCTCGGAGGTTCCCTACCGCACGCGCGCCTTCGCCGCCTACGGCCTTTCCATCCTCGGCGCCCAGAGCCCGAACGAAGACGTTCGACGCTACGTGGTCCACAAGCTCTCGCGCGCCCTGGAGGCAAGTCAAGACCCCAGCTCGAACTTGACCACGGCCTGCGTCCTGGGCCTGGGTCGCGTCCCCTTGCCCTTCCGCGGCGTCCTGCCCGAGGGCCGGGTCGAAGACGCGCTTCCCGCAACGGCTTCCCGCGAGGCCCAGATCCTCTACCTGCTGGACGCCCTCGGCTCGCAGGAGCTCGACCGCATCGCCCAGGCCCACCTGCCGACCACCCTGGGGACTCTGTTGCAGGCCCCGGGCGAGGCTCCTTTCGAGGTCAAGGAAACCCTGCGCAGGCGCACGGCGGAAACCCTGCTTGCGAAACTGGAACCGCGCTCGAAGGCCCACCGGGAACTGCGCCAGTCCTGCGTCCTGGCCCTCGGCGCCATCGGTGACAACGACGCGGACGCGATCGACGAGCGCATCCGCGAGCGACTCCTCGATCGCAGCAGCCTGGGCAGCGACCGACAGTCGATCCACTTCGCCTTGATCGCCGCTGGTCAGGTCGGGGCCCGGGACGGGCACGGAGATCCCGTCGGCGTCGCCCCCATCCGTTCCGAACTCATGCGGACCCTCGCCCGTGGCCGCAGCGACAGCCTGCGCTGGTCGGCCCTGGGTCTGGCCCTGCTCGAACGTGGTCTGCGCCAGGGAGGCCATCTCTACAACGCCTCCTCGGCCCAGGGCCTGCGGGCAGCCCTCGAGGAAAGCCGCAGCGCCCCGGACATCAGTGCCCTTGCGATCGCCTGCGGCATCCTCGGAGACACGGGAGCCCTGGAGACCCTCGTCGAGAAGCTCGATCAGACGGCCACGGAGTCCGCCCAGGGCAAGCTGTGCCTGGCCCTCGGAATCCTCGGCGAGGCGCGCAGCATCGATCTGATCCAGGGCATCGCCCGCAAGTCGACCTACCAGCCCCTGCTCCTGCGCGAGGCCGCCATGGCCCTCGGCCTGCTCGGGGACCGGGAGGCGGCAGGGATCTTGACCGACAAGCTGACCAAGGCCCGTTCCCTCTCGGCCCAGGCCTCGATCGCCCAGGCCCTCGGTCGCATCGGGGACGAAGCCTCCGTGGATCCGCTGCTGTCCATGCTCGAGGATCGCGCGCTCACGGACCGCGCGCGCTCCTTCGCCGCCGTGGCCCTGGGAATCCTGGCGGACAAGGACCCTCTGCCCTGGAACACGATCCTGTCGGTCGGAACGAACTACACCGCGGCACCACCGACCCTCTTCGATGCCGCGGGATTCGGCATCTTGAACATCCTCTGAGGAGCGCTGTCATGCTCTATCGCGACCTGGCCCTCTTCCCGCTCGCCCTCGCCCTCGGCGCGGCCTCCCTCGCTGCCCAGGGAAGAGGCCAGTGCCCGGCCACGCCCCGTCCCACACCTCCGGTCCGCAGCGCCCCGACCTCTCCCCAGGGGAGCGTTCCGGGTACCGGCTCTCCCCTGGCCAGCACACCGAGCACCCGGGGCTGCGGCGTGCCCACTCCGGGAAGCACCCCGGGCACCCTGCTCGCCGAAGACACCTCGTGGTCGGTTTGGTGGGCCCTCAACGACGACCTCCTGCTCGACCTGCGCTCCCATCCCGGGAGCGGCGCCTCCACCTACGGCGGCTCGAGCTTCTATCTGGGGAAGGGCGAGCGCACGACGGACCCGGGCACCCTGCCCACCCGCGCGGAGATCGAGGCGGAGGTTCTGCCGGTCCTGCGGAGCACGCTGAAGCGGGACCGCTCCAACATCGTCCAGAGGGAAGCCCTGATCGCCCTCGGGCGGGCGGGGCGCGCCCTGGCGCCCGACGTCGGTGAGACCCTGGTCGATGACGTTCTCCCCTACTTGCAGGACCCGGCCCAGGAGGTCTCGGAAGCCGCGGTGCTCTCCTTGGGAATCCTGGGGCACGTGAAGGCCATCTCCCCCCTGAACGCGATTCTCTCCGACAGTCGCGCTGGCCGGGAGTGGACCGGAGGCACCGAGATCCCCGCCCGCATGCGAGCCTTCGCCGCCTACTCCCTGGGCCTGATCGGCTCCACCAGCGAGAACGAGGACGTGCGCAGGCACCTCGTCCATCACCTGAGCCGAGCCCAGGACCGGGACGTCTCGGCCACCCGTGACACCGAAGTCGCCTGCCTGATCGCCATGGCGATGATGCCCCTCGACGACGATGGGACCTCGTTCGAGGAATCCGGAGCCCAGGTGGCGAGCGCCTCGCGCGTGGGCCAGATCCGACTTCTGCGTCAGCTGTTCGAGAGCCCGTTCCACGACCGGCTTGCGCGCGCCCACGCCGCTTCCTCCCTCGGGCGCCTGCTCGAGGAGCTTCCCCCCCAACGCCGCGACGAGCTCAAGCGCGACGTCGTTCCTCCGCTGTTGAAGGCACTGGGCGGGGAAGCCTCCGAGACGAGGGAAGTGGTGCAGAGCGTCGTGCTCGCTCTCGGGGCATTGCTCGACTGGGATGCCGACCCCCAGGACGAAGACATCCGCTCTGCCCTCATGCGGCTTCCCAGGACCGAGGCCGATCGACACACCCAGAACTTCGCCCTGATCGCCCTGGCCCGCGGCTCGGTGCGCCCCGGCAGCTCCCCGGAGAAAGGGGCCCGGGCGGAGACGCGCTCGCACCTGCTCGCACGGCTGGCCCGGGGCGACGTCGAGGAACGCCCCTGGGCAGGACTGGCCCTGGGCCTGCAGGTCCACCAGAGTCCCAAGCTCAGCGCAGCCCCGGCCGACGTGGCCCTCGCCGTGCGCACCGCCTTGGCCCAGGCCACCTCGCCCATGGAGACGAGCGGTCTGTGCCTCGCCCTGGGCCTCATGCGCGACACCTCCTCCAGCGATGCGCTGGGGAAGCTGGTGCGCACCTCGGGCTCGGATCTGGTGCGCGGCTACGCCGCCCTGGGGCTGGGGCTCCAGGGAGCCCGTGACCAGGGGGACGAGGTCCAGAGCGCCCTGGCCGACTCCGGCCGACGTCCCTTTCTGCTGGAGCAGCTTGCCCTCTCCCTGGCGCTCCTGGAGAGCCCCCAGACGCTCCCCAGGCTCATCGATCACCTGGCCGACGCTCGCTCCCTGGATGGCCGTACGGCCATCCTGAGCGCTCTGGGTAGGGTCGGGGACCGGCGGGCCCTCGCGCCCCTGCTCGCCACGGCGACCCGAGGTTCGACCGTCGCCCAGACCCGGGCCCAGGCCCTGGCGGCCCTGGGGCGAGTCGCCGAGCCGACCCGCTTTCCCTGGAGCGCGGCCTTCGTTCCCGGAGCCAACTACGGCTCCCCTACGGAAACGCTCTTCGACCTGCAGCAGGGGCGCGGGGTCCTCAACGCGCGCTAAACGTGAGGGCTGCGTAACCAAGTTGCCCCGGATCGGTAACGAAAGGGCCCCATGAACCCCCTTTTGAAGCTCTTGGACCTTATCTTTGGTTTGGCACGGCTTTTGTGCTTCCCCCCGGCATCCCCCTCCTCCAGGGCCCGGAGTAGATGACCATGTGGAGCCGAACCCGAACGACGATTCTCGCCTCGATCCTGATCAGCAGCCTGGCGGCGGCCCAGCGACCCAACGGTGGCGGTGGCCCCTCCGACGCCGGCGGCCGTCCCGGGGCCGGAGGCAACTACGGTGGGCCCGGGGACACGGTACCGACCGGAGGAGCCGGGGGACCGCGGCCCGCCATAGGTCCTGCCCAGCCCGGTCCCAACCTGGGTGCACCCGGTCTGGGACCTTCCGTACCGGCTGTCGGTCCGAGTGCGGGCCTCCTGCGTCCCGACGAGGGCCCCACGACCGAGAGTGCCGGCTCCCGACCGATCGTCGCCAACCCCAACTCCTGGCAACTCTGGTGGTTCTACAACCGGTGGAGCTACCTCGAGTTCGGCGGTAGCGCTCCGGCGCGCTTCGCGCGCACCGGCACCGGCGGCTTCTACCTCGGCAGCGGCGAGCGCATGCAGACCTCCCCGCTGCTCAAGGCCTCCCAGAACCAGATCCGAGACGCGGTCGCCCCGACCCTGCTCACCGTCCTGGACCAAGGGGGCTCGAACGAGCTTCTGATTCACAGCCTGCACTCCCTGGCCAAGCTTCGGGATCTCCCCGTCGACCCGGAGGCCTACGACTTCACGGACGCCGCGCGGGAACTGTTGCGCTCGGGAAACCAGGACGTGGCCGAGAAGGCCGTCCTGGCCCTGGGCATTCGCGGGGAGGAGCGCTTCTTTCCCTGGCTGCAGGACATCCTCACCGAATCCCCCCGGGCCCACGCCCTGATCGGGGACACGAGTGTGGGCTATCAGCTGCGCGCCTTCGCGGCCTACGCCCTGGGACTCCTGGCCGAACGAACCGAGCGACCCGAGCTGAGGCTGCGCATCTACCAGACGCTCATGGACGCCCTGCCCACCGAGCGCGACGAGGTCCAGGCCGCCTGCGTGTTCTCCCTGGGACTCACCCCGCTCCCCGTCCTGGTCCCCGACACGGACGGAAAGGTGACCGCTCCCCCGGAAGACCTCGAGGCCCTGGCGGATTCCAGGAGCACCGTCGCCGACTCCACCCACGGCCGCATCGAACAGGTCCTTGCGCTCCTGTCGCTCTTCGAGGATGCCAGCCTGTCCTACGTCGTGCGCTCCCAGATCCCCGAGTCCCTGGCCCGGCTCCTGGTCGATGCGCCGCGCTCCCTGAGGGACCGTGTTTCCCTCACCCTGCTCTCTGCGGCCAGCGCCCACACCCGTGAGCCCAAGGAAGTTCAGCACGCCGCCGTGATCGCCCTGGGAAGCCTCGGCAACTGCGGCGACGCTCCCCTGGACCAGGAAATCCGCAAGGAGCTCGCCCGCGTGGCCTACAAGTCGAGCGCGGATCGCCAAACGCGCTACTTCGCGATGATCGCCCTGGGGGAAATGTCCGCTCGTCCGGGCCGCGGCGGCGATCGCTGGGCCGGCATCGAAACCACCCGCAAGCTGTTCCTGCACAACCTCAAACGCAGCCGTGGGCAAACCCTCTGCTGGACGGCCCTGGGATTGGGCCTTCTCGAGCGCAGCGCGCCCCAGCGAGGATCGGCACCGGATCCCCAGGTCAGCAAGGCGCTACGGCTGGCCCTGCAGAACAACCGCTCCGGCGAAGTGGTCGGGGCCCTGGCCATTGCGTTGGGATTGGTGGGAGATGCGGAGTCCGAGCATCCGCTGGTCGAGCGCATGGTGGAGACCGGCGAAACCCACGTGCGCGGCTACTGCGCACTCGGGCTGGGCATGATCCACGCCTACGGTGCCGTACCCCGGGTACGCACCATTCTGGAGGAGTCGACCCAGGATCCCTTCGCCCTCGAACGCTCGGCCATCTCCCTGTCCCTCCTCAGGGATCAGGACACCGGACATCGCCTGTTCGAGATGCTGGAAGAGGCGTCGAACCCCGAAGTTCAGGCTTCCATCGCGTCCGCACTGGGCTGGATCCAAGACCCGCGTCCGATCCTCGGGCTTTGCACTCGATTGCGTGACAAGACCGTGGACGACAACTCGCGCGCCTGGGCGGCCGTGGCCCTGGGTCGCATCTGCGACGCGGACGACTTGCCCTGGGTGGGACGCGCATCGATCCGTACCCAGTACGACGTCAACCTCCCCACCCTGATCGAGCCCGAGTTCCGGGGCGGTCTGCTCGACCTTCAGTAGCCCTTTCGCATCAGCCCCAGGGCCAACGCCAAGCAAGCGCTGAGGATCGCCCCCACCACGACCCGGGAACGTACCAGCACCCGGTGACGTTCCTCGGCGCCCTCGATCAGCTCCCGCGCCTGGCCGGCGAAGGAATCGGCGTCGCGCTGCCAGGCCTCGCGCTCTGCCTGCTGCAGGCTGGACGAGGCGGCAGCCTGCGCCAGCTGCCGCGCGCCTTCCTGAGCCGCGGGCCCCTTCCCGAGCCAGAGGGCAGCCACCGTCGCGCGGTGCAGCAGGAACAGGTCGTCCGGATAGGCCTCCAGTCCCCTCAGGGCCGCACTTCGGGCGGCCTCGAAGTCCCGCGCCCGCAGGAACAGCTCGGTCTCCCCGCGGTGGGCCTCCGCCGCGCTCATCCCCTCGAGCTCGACCAGGGCCAGATCGAACCGCCCCCGATCGAGCAGGGCGAACAGTCCGGCATCGTTGGTTTGAGCCAAGAGAAGCAGCAGGCCGGCGATCATCCCTCCTCCCCATGGCTGCGGGCCAGGCGAATGGACTGAGCCTGGAGCTTCTCGGTCGGCGCCCGGTCGTCCGTCAGCACACGCCCCCCCTCACCCTGCGGCGAAACGATGCGACTCGCCGAGGGGAGGGCCAGAGGACCGAAGCGGGACCACAGTTCCTCCGGCCAGGTTCGATCCGATCCTGCCGGCAGCTCGGACGGCTTCGGTACGCTTCCGTCGCGGCGCGCGAAGAGCACGAAGTTGCGTGCCCGCGGAACCCGCGTGATCAAGACGTCGTTCCCGAAGGCCCGGGCGCAGGTCTTGGCCACGGCTTGCACCACCGGATCCTCCAGGCGAAAACCGCCGAGGTTCAGGGCCAGCCAGCCCTGGGGCTTCATGCGCGTGCGTACCTCCCGGAAGAACTCGACCGTGCACAGGTGAAAGGGAAGCTCCACCTGGTTCGCGTAGCAGTCGAGCAGCACGAGGTCCTTCAGGCCCGAGGTTCCGGCCAGGGCCACCCGGGCATCGACGCCGGCGACCACCTCTTCCTCCTCGAGCTCGAGCTGCATGTGCTGCTCGGCCAGGGTCACGACCAGAGGATCGAGCTCGACCCCGACGAAGGCCAGCTCGGACCCCGGGGGCGCGGCTCCCTCGATGACCCGGACCGCGGTACCCGCGCCCAGGCCGAGCACGAGCACGTCCCAGCGGGGACGCGCTTCCCACCAGAGCGGCAGGGCGAAGAAGTTGTAGTAGTAGCCCTCGGGCAAGAGGCCAGGCCGTGGCTGCCAGACGGACTGAAAGGAGCCGAACCCCTCGTTGACCTGGAGGTAGCGCAGCGGACCGGAGGGCGTCGCTTCCTCGACGACGCGGACCGATTGGTAGGGCGATTCGCCTTCGGCCAGGAGCTGCGTTCCCGGCGCCAACTCAGGATGCTCACGCCCCAGCCCCAGGGCCGCCCCCGCTCCGCCGCAAGCGCTCAGCACGAGCAAGCCGGCGCTCGCCGGCCGGGCGCGGGCAAGCCCAAGGGCCAAGCCTCCGGCGACCGCCAGCAAGCCCGAGGCCAGGATGAACGTACCGGCCAGACCGAGGCTGGGCAGGAAGAGATGACTCGTGCCGAAGACGCCGACCAGACTGCCCAGGGTCGAAAGGCACAGCACGGCTCCCCCCGCACGTCCGGCCGTTCCCTGCTGGGAACTTTGCACGGCCTGCACCGCCAGGGGAGCGACGGCGCCCAGCAGGAGCGCGGGCGGCAGGAACACGCAGAGCGAGGTTGCCAGGCTGCCCCAGAGCACGACCGAAGCCGCCTCTTCCAGGCCGAGGTTGGCGGGCACGAACCAGCCGGCGATCGGACCCGAAAGAGGAACGCTGAGCCCCGTGAAGAGGGCTGCGAGGCACAGGATGCGCCCGAGGTCGAACAGCGGGGACGGACGCCTCGAAAGGCGTGCCCCCAGGAGATAGCCGACCGACAGTGCCAGGAGCACGACCGCGATGACGTTCGTCCAGACCGTCTGACTGGTCCCGAACCACGGTGCCAGAAGGCGCACCGCCGCGAGCTCCACGGTCATGGTGCCTGCGCCGGCCACGGCGGCCACGGCGAGGATCGACGACACCCGAGCATGCTCGCGGGACGTCCCCTCGCGGGCAGGTTCGGTGGCGACCAAGGGCGGAACCTGCGGCTACTCTTCGTCCGCGGGGACGCTGACCTCCATGGTCGCGCAGAAGAGTCGTCCCCAGTCGCCGCCGGTGTGGACCCCGTCGATCAGGGTGCGCAGGTTGCGCGACAGCAGCTGTTCGTGCTCGCTTCCGTTCACCATGACCTTGACCGGACGTTCCATGTCGACGATGGCGTCGTTCAGGTACAGGGTGACGCCGGAGATGCGCTCGGCCTGGATGTCGATCGAGTTCTGTTCGCGGTTGACGGTGGCCTGGACCCGGGGGCCGGCCTCGGCGTCCACCCCGTCCAGGCGCAGCCAGTAGGCCCGTGTGCTGTAGGGGTTGCTCGGGCTGAAGGTGACCTCTTCCGGATAGCTCGCTCGGCGAGTCTCCTCCATCCAAGCCCAGAGATCGGCCTCGCCGCCATCGGCCATGGCCTCGCTGTTGTCGAAGCCCAGTTCCTTGGCCTGCGCGGCGAACGCATCGGCCTCGTCTCCTCCCCCCACGAAGCGGGTGGGCAGGTTCTGGAAGTTCGAAGCGTCGGCCTTCGGCTGGGCGCCCTGCCCACAAACTCCGGCGAACAGGTGCGGGAACGCCTCGGCGCAACTGAGGGCGGCTCCGGTTCCCTCTCCGGTCCCCGCCAGGAACACGCGGTTCACATCGACGGCGTACTTGCCGAGCACGTCGCCGTAGGTCCACATGATCGACGCGACTCCGTCCAGGGCGCCGGTCGGGTTGAACTGACGCCACTTGCCGGAGTCCTCGGGCATGCCGATGGCCGCGACGAGCGTGTCTGCCCCGGCCGCGTCGTTCCAGGCCGCCTCGAGATGAGCTTCCGGTCCTTCGCCCGGCGTGGGCACGACCAGCAGCAGGGCGTAGGGTCCCCCCTTCTTGACGCTGTAGGACTTCGGCACGCGGATGGCGTAGCTGACCTCTTCCCCGGAGGGCAGCTCGACGGTGACCGCGGTGACCTTGCCCTTCTTGCCGTCTTTGTAGTCCGCCAGTCGCGCCTGGTAGAAGACCTGCTCCCAGTCCTCGACCAGCGCCAGCAGATCGGCCCCCTTCATTCTCTTCTCGAGCTTGGCCACGGCCTCGCTGACGTCGCTGAACGCCTCCGAGCTGCGCCCGACCTTCGAGCAGGTGCTCGCGGACAACCCCAAGCGGGTCGTGGTCGACCTGTCCGCGCTGGACGTGATCGACAGCTCCGGAGTGGGCGCGCTGGTGTCGCTCTTCAAGCGCACGAAGGGCAGCGGCGGGTCCTTTCAGCTGCGCGGGCTCCGTGGCCAGCCGCTGAGCATCTTCAAGGTGCTCCGCCTCGACCGCGTCTTCGACATCGCCTGACCGTGCCTCCCCCGAGCGTGCGCTTCGTCAAGCGAGCCCTCGACGTCGTGGGCGCCGT
>JAUIEE010000557.1 GCA_030428965.1 bacterium
TGCGCCGGGATTCCTGGACCATCTTCCGTTCCTCGCCGCACATTCCCGTGGCGGGATCGATCGAGGTCTCGTGGATGAAGACGTTGAAGGCGTACGGCTCCGTGAACACCTCGGGGATGGGCTCTTCCCCGGCCAGGACGGCGCGGGTCTGGGCGCGCAGCTCATCCATGGCCGGCTGACCCGCGCCGGAGGCCGCCTGGTAGGTGGACACGATCACCTCCCTCAGCCCGAAGGCCCGACGCACCGGTTCGAGGGCGGTGAGCAGGAGAATCGTCGAGCAGTTGGGGTTGGCGACCAGGCGAGGGGCCGGGGAGCTCGACAGGAGCGAGCCGTTGACTTCGGGGATGACGAGCGGCACTTCGGCGGCCATGCGGAAGGCCGAGGAGTTGTCCACGACGAAGACGCCGGCCTCGACGGCTGCCGGAGCGAACTCGCGCGCGATCCCGGCGGAGGCGCAGAAGAGAGCGGCCTCACACTCCAGCAGGGCCTGGGGTGTCAGCTCTCGCGCCTCGACGGTGCCCGAACCGAAGGCCAGGCGGTTCCCCGCGGAGCGCCCGGAAGCCAGGGGGCGCACGCGGGCGCTCGGATGGCCGCGGCGAGCGAGCAGGTCCAGGGCTTCCTGGCCGACGGCGCCCGTGGCGCCGACGATAGCGATGGTCGGGGGGGAGCTCATCCGAGTCAGGGGCGGGGCGGAGGCGATGCGAGGATCTCCTGCAGGTGACGACGGGTCTCGGCGAGGGAGGATCCTAGGGGCACCGGGGAATTGGCACGAGGGGTCTCGAAGCCCTCCCAGTCCGCCGTGTGGTAGCGCACCGTGGCCTCCGGGTCCTTCAAGAGGTGCCCGGTCAGGATGGCGCAGGTTCGTTCCCCGGGACCCAGAACGCCTTCCTCGCGCAGACGCCGAATTCCAGCGACGGTCGCGCAGGAGGCCGGCTCGGCCCCGATCCCGCAGCCATCGACCCGGGCCTTGGCGTCCAGGATTTCCTGATCGCTCACGGAGACGACCACGCCCCGGGTCGCGGCCAGTCCCCGCAGGCACTTGCGCCAGGAAACCGGCGCTCCGATGCGGATGGCCGTGGCCACCGTGCGAGCCTCGGCGATCGGTTCGAACGGTCTTCCCGAGCGCCAGGCCCGGGCCAGAGGTGCGGCTCCCTCGGCCTGGACCACCGCCAGACGGGGCAGGCGGTCGATGCGTCCCAGGGCCCGGAGTTCGTCCAGCCCCTTGGCCAGGGCCGAGCTGTTGCCCAGGTTTCCTCCGGGTACGACGATCCAGTCGGGCACCTTCCACTCGAGCTCGTGCAGGAGCTCGAAGGCGATCGATTTCTGCCCCTCGATGCGGAAGGGGTTGATCGAGTTCACCAGGTAGATCGACTCCGCGTCGCAGATCTCCTGCACGGTCCGCATGGCCCCGTCGAAGTCGCCGGGGACCTGCAGCGTGTGGGCACCGTGGGCGAGGGCCTGGCTGAGCTTGCCGAAGGCGATCTTACCCGCGGGAACGAACACGAAGGCCGGCAGTCCACAGGCCGCGGCGTAGGAGGCCAGGGAGGCCGAGGTGTTGCCGGTGGAAGCACAGGCCACGGCCCGGGCACCGACCAGCCTGGCGACCGAGAGCGCGACGGTCATGCCTCGGTCCTTGAACGAACCGCTGGGATTCTCCCCCTCGTGCTTGAGGAAGAGCTCTCCCACCCCGGTGTAAGCCTCCAGGGCTTCGGAGCGATACACGTTCGTGTTGCCCTCCCGTCGGCTCACGATCTCGTCTTCTTCCAGGGGCAGGATCAGCTCGCGGTAGCGCCACACCCCCGAACGATCGCGGTCGCGGCGTGAGGCCAGTCGCCGGTCCAGCTCGCGGTCGTCGGGCAACGAGGGGGAATCGTGCTGCACCTCGAGGGTGCCCCCGCAGCTGCAGCGGTAACGCACCTCGAGGGGAGGGAAGGCCGTGGCGCACTCGACGCAGGTGAGCTTCCAGGGACGCATGGGGCTCCGGTGCGTCGTGCTCGGCGGCGCAGGGGGACCTTGGGGCCCTAGCTCGCGCGCCGCCCGCGCCCTCCGACGACAGCGCCGGTGACGCCGCCGACGATCCCCCCGATGACGGCGGGGTCGAGGGAATCCTGGGTGACGGCCTTGACGATCGCGGCCGAAACGACCGCGGCGAGGACGGCTATGAGGACAGTCTTGAGCATCCGAGATCCTCCTGGGACCGGGCTGGACACAGGATAGCGCTCGAAGCAGAGCGACCCCAGGTCCCGCTTCAGGGGCCGATCTTCATCCGGACGGCATCGGTCAGGCCGAAGCGAGTGCCGGAGACGTTCTGGGAGGGGTCGAAGAGCATCCCCTGGGCGAAGACTTCCTGCCCGATCAGGCTGCAGTCATCGGGAATGCGCACCGAGACGAGCGCCGGCTGCCCGGGGCCCTGCCAGGGGGCTCCCCTCAGGTTGGGGCGCAGTCGGTTCGCCGCCCCCAGGCTGATCAGGAGCTCCCCCGGTCCGTCCATGCCGGAGTTGGCCAGCAGGGTGCCGCAGGGGAAGTTCGCGTTGGCCTGCAGGGACAGGGCC
>JAUIEE010000078.1 GCA_030428965.1 bacterium
ACACGGGCCGGCACATGTGTAATCTCGAGTCCGTCTACACCTACGAGGGCACGCACGACATCCACACCCTGGCCATCGGCGAGCGCCTCACGGGCATCCCCGCTTACCGCTAGGGTTTCAGGCGATGGAGAACGCACGCGCGAAGACGAGGTTCGTGGTCAGCAACCTGGGGTTCGGGTTCGCCGTTCACGATACGCAGGCCAAGGCCGAATACGCCCACCGTGCCGGCCAGGGCAAGGAGCACGCCTCGAACAACGTCCTGAACTCGGAGAGGGTCGAGATCTTCTCCACCCGCGGGCAGGCCCAGGCCCACGCCGACGAGCTCAACCGCAAGGTCGGCGGGTCGGCCTAGCGCGCGTCGGCGGACCTGTCGGGCTTCGGCCGCGCATCGGGGCCCAGCCCGCAACCGATCGGAGATCCCGGGGGCGGCTCGGGGCGGCTTGGCAGGTCGAGCTGGGCCAGGGGCTCCTCGAAGAAGCGCCGCAGCAGGTCTCTCTCCCAGACGATCTGAGGAGCTTCGCTGCGCAGGCCGTCCAGGCGTTCCCGCAGCTGCCCGAGCGCCCGCAGCGCATGGGCCCTCAGGCGAGGGGCGCCGCTCGGACGGCTCGCGAGCTCGATCGTGCGGACCAGAACCTGGGTACGGACCTCGGCCTGCAGGACCGCCTCGAACCCGTCTCGCGGCATCTTGGCCCACGAGCGGTCGGCCAGGGCGGTCATGAGGGCGTCGAAGCTGAGCTGACGGGGGTCACGCTGGGCCTGATCGATCAGCCGCAGCAACCTTTCAGGGTTCAGGAGCAGATCGAGGGTGATCCCGATGCTCGCGCGCGCCGCGTCGACCGGATCGAACAGGTGCCCCCCGGGCTCGAAGCTCTCCCGGCCACGTTGGCGCCCGGGAGGGGGAGGCGGGAGCAGCGCCAGGAGATCGTCGGGGAGGCGCAGGAACTCGGGGCTGAGGCTCTCCAGCACGGCCTCCAGGGCACGCTCCTGTTCCTGTTCGGGCACCGGGCGGACCTGGGGCGTGCTCTCTCCCCGGGCGGCGTGACGGTAGGAGACGCCTCCGACGCGTCGCGCGGCCGCTTCGATCTGGTAGCGATGGTGGAGATAGACCGGCACGAGCACGTCTTCGAGCTGACCGAAGGCACGGCCGCGGGCCAGGGTGTTCTCCCCCAGGCGATCGAGGGCGATGCGTCGGACCTGGTAGACACGACTCAGCTCTTCGAGGGCATCGCTTCCGTTGTCCCACAGGTTGGCCTCGGGGTGAGCACGACCCGGGCCCCGGGCGTCGAAGTCGGAGTAGTAGGCCAGGCCGCTGGCCTCGATGTCCGCGAGGACGCGGCGCGTCAGCTCGGGCTGGCTCTCACCGGGACGGGCCCGTGCGTAGCCGTAGCGGATGGCCATCTCGTCCCACTCCCCGCAGCCGTCGCGGTAGGCCTCGGACAGGTCCAGCTCGTTCCTCGGGCCGATGCGGATCCAGGGAGCGGGGTAGTCCATCACGGAGGAGCGCCCGTCGCAGCTGGCGGCGAAGTTGTGGGCCAGGCCCAGGGTGTGCCCGACCTCGTGGGCAGCGAGCTGACGGATGCGGTCCAACGCCGTGTTCAGGACACGTTCGTCCGTCGCCTCGACGTCCTGGAAGGGGGACAACAGTCCCTCGAACAAGAGCGCGTCCTGCCGCACCCGCAGGGCGCCCAGGGTGACGTGTCCCTTCAGGATCTCCCCGCTGCGCGGATCGGAGATGGCATCCCCGTAGCTCCAGCCGCGGGTCGAGCGGTGCACCCACTGGATCACGTTGTAGCGCGCGTCCTCGGGGTGAACGCCCTCCGGCAGGAGCTCGACCCGAAAGCCGTCGGGGTGTCCGGCCGCAGCGAAGACGGGAACCCAGTAGCGAGCTCCTTCGAGCAGCGCGCTGCGGATGGGCTCGGGGGCAGCCTGATCGACGTAGTAGACGATCGGATGGTCCGCATCCAGCCGGTGGCGCTGGATCAACTCCTGACGCAGGGGAGCTTCGACCGGTTGACTCAGGTCGTAGTAGGTCAGGGGGAAGAAGCCGCAGCGGGGATCGAAGGGGCGCGGCACGTAGCCGCCGTCCAGCTCGGGCAATCGCAGGAACGAGTGCCGCACCCGGAAGGAAGGGGAGTGGGGCTCGGAGGCCGTGCTGCGCACTTCGGGCCCAGGGCGCTCGCCTGCGAACGTCAGGTAGGCTTCGATCTCGGTGTTCTCGGGGAAGCTCCAGGCCGATTCGCTCGAGAGCAGCGAACGGGAGTCGTCCAGCTGGAAGCTGCCCTGGCCGCTCTGATCCAGCCGACGCGCGATTCCATGGGCGTCCCGCAGCAGAAAGTCGCTGGCGTCGATCCAGCCCTCGCGATCCTCGAAGGCCCACAGGATGCTCTCGGCGAACGAATCCCGCACGCCTTGCCGCTCCACGGCGGACGAGCTCGAGCTGCGCCAGGTCGCGTTGGGGGCGACGAGCAAGAGTCGCTCTCCCCGGCGCCGGAACTCGACCCAGCGACGGGAGCCCACCTGGCCGCGGTCGAGCCCCACGTCGTTGGAACCCAATCCGCCGGGCAGGCTGACGTAGTAGAGCAGGGGGACATCGACGGGCACCCGGAGCCAGAGCCGGTCTTCCTCCCAGCGCAGAGCCATCAGCTGGGGCTCACCGGTGGTCTGCGTCGTCTCGGGAGAAAGCGCCGGGGACGCGCAGGAGGCGGCCAGGAACGGGGTGAGGAGCAGCGCGGTGCAGGTCTTCGTCATGGGAGCTCGATTCCACACACTTCAATGCCCGGCGTCGTGAAGCTCTGCCAGGCCAAGAGGGCCCCGCGCCCGTGTGGGGCCATGCGCAAGTGCCCGCTGCGGCGCTCCGAAGGGACCTGGTCGAGGACGAGGGATCTCCCGCGTCGCCCGTCCCGGGTGATGCGGCGCACGCGCCACTGGGCCGCGCCGTCCACGTGTTCGAGCCACGCGACCAGGGCCGAGCCGTCGGACAGGAGCTCCACGTCGACGCGACCTTCGGGCAGGCCGTCATCCACGTCGAGTGGCGGACCGAAGCCCGTACCCTTCCAGCGGCTGAAGAGAACGCTGCCGCCGCCTTCACCCACACCGGTGTACCACGTGGCCACGAGCTCTCCCGCGCGGCTCGAGAGCTGGGGCCCGTTGACGGGGCAGCCCGGGATCTCCCAACCGTCCCGATGGACGAGGTCCCCCTGTCCGCTCCCGTCCGCGGGGAACATCCGGTAGGAGACGTCGCGCACCTCCCTCGGCGATCGGTCCCGGTAGAGGGCCACGAAGCGTCCATCCTCCCGACGTGCCAGAGCGGTCGTGCAGCAATCGCAGACCCGAGGGTCGAGCAGGAGCTCGGGACCGAGACTCCCATCGAGGTGAACCGTGCGTTGGTACAGACGCATGGCACCCGAGTGGGGACCTTCCTGCTCGAGGGCGCGCCCGTCGAGCCAGACGGCCAGGAAGCTCTCCGGTCCCGCCGCCACGGCGGACACGAAACCGTGCTCGGTCGGAGTTCGGTCGTCGTGCAACGGTCGAGGAGAACCCCAGGCGCCGTCGCGCCGCAGGCGGAACATGGCGTCGTAGCTGTAGGTGTCGGGGGCGCTCTTCTGGAGCCAGTGGACCAGCATGCTGCCGTCCTCGAGGGCCGCGAGCCCGGGAAAGTCCGCCCAGTTGTCGAACCAATCCGTCCCCCAAGCGGCCTCTTCGGGCGGGCTCCAGCGCTGGCCGACCCAGGTGCTCAACCAGAGAGAATGCCGACCCTCACGCAGCGTCGTCCAGGAGAGGCAGACGCGGCCGTCCGCTGCCTGGACCACGCTGGGGGTCCGTCCGTCGGCGCCGGCGGGGGAGGGAAAGGAGCGGCGCACCATCCCCGTTTGGGCCAGGGCGGCCGTGGCGAGCACCGCGAGCAGCATGGGGTGCTAGCCGTCTTGTTTCGAAAGCCGATCGAAGTGGCCCTGGAGGCTCTGGAGCACCGTGGACAGGTGTTCGACCTCGTCTTCGCTCAGGTTGCCCCGCGTGCGGTCCCGCAGCATGAGCAAGTCGTCGATCACCCCGCGCGCCTGGGAGAGGTCGGCTCGCTTGGTCTTCGTGAGCGGGTTCTCGAGCACGCCCAGGCTGATCAGGGCCTGGTAGCCCAGCTTCTGGATGAACAGCCGAAAGTCACCGCCGGGCAGGGAGGCCTCCTCCGCCGTGGAGCCTTGGCTCTCCTGGGTCATACCCTCGACTCCTCTCTGGGGCGCGACGCGGCGCCTCGGCTTGCGCTGTGGGCGACGGCGGCCGCGACGAAGCCGCGGAAGATCGGATGGGGGTGGAGCGGCGAGCTCTTGAACTCCGGGTGGAACTGAACGCCGATGAAGAAGGGGTGGTCGCGCAGCTCGACGATCTCGACCAGATCCAGCTCGGGGTTCGTTCCGCTGAGGGTGAGGCCGGCCCGGGTCAGGCGCTCGCGGTAGTCGTTGTTGACCTCGAAGCGGTGGCGATGGCGTTCGGAGATTTCGGCCCGCCCGTAGAGCTCGCGGGCCCGGCTCCCTTCGGCCAGCCGGCAGGCGTAGGCCCCCAGGCGCATCGTGCCGCCCTTGTCGGAAACCTCCTCCTGGGA
The DNA here is from genome assembly GCA_030428965.1 of bacterium. Lineage (GTDB taxonomy): Bacteria > Planctomycetota > UBA1135 > UBA1135 > JAUIEE01. Next base: position 4,595 of record JAUIEE010000078.1, read on the forward strand.
CTCCATCAGGTGGATGACAGGATCGGGCGTGTGGGGCGTGTGCTCGAGCGTGTGCGCCTCCTCCAGGCCCATGAGGTTGCGGGCCACTTCGATCACCGCGCACTGCATGCCGAGGCAGATGCCGAAGAAAGGGATGCCGTTCTCCCGGGCCCATTGGATGGCGTTGATCTTGCCTTCGAGTCCTCGCTCGCCGAACCCTCCCGGCACCAGCAGCCCGTCGATCCCCTCGAGCAGTTGCGTGCCCTGGTCGCACAGACTCTCGGCCCCGACCTTGCGCAGCTTGACCTTGGCCCCGTTGGCAATGCCCGCATGGTCCAGGGATTCGTAGATCGACTTGTAGGCGTCGTGCAGCTCGATGTACTTGCCGACCACGGCGATCTCGCATTCCTTGTCGGCCGCCATGAAGCGTTGGATCATCGCCTCCCAGTCGGACAGGTCCGTGGGTTCGTCGGAAGGCAGGTGAAGGTGAGCGGCGACGATGCGATCCAGGTTCTTGCGAACCAGCTCGACGGGCACCTCGTAGATCGTGTTCTCCACGTCCCGCTCTTCGATGACGGCCTTGCGGCGAACATTGCAGAACAGGCTGATCTTGCGCGCCATGTCCTCGGTCATGGGCTGTTCGGTGCGGCAGATCAGGATGTCGGGCTGGATTCCGATCTCCCTGAGCTTGCCGACGGATTGCTGGGTCGGCTTGGTCTTCATCTCCCCCGAGGCGCGGAGGAAGGGGAGCAGGGTGATGTGGACGAAGAGAACGTCTTCGGCCGGGAGCTCGAGGGCGAACTGCCGGATGGCTTCCAGGAAGGGAAGGCTCTCGATGTCACCGACGGTGCCTCCGATCTCGGTGATGGCGACGTCCACGTCCTCGTCGCTCACCCCCGCGTGGATGGCTTCCTTGATCGCGTCGGTGATGTGGGGGATGACCTGCACGGTGCGGCCGAGGTAGTCCCCGCGGCGCTCCTTGCGGATCACCGATTGGTAGATCTTGCCCGTCGTGTAGTTGCTTTCCTTGGTGAGCTTGGCGTTCGTGAAACGCTCGTAGTGCCCCAGATCGAGGTCGGTTTCGGCGCCGTCATCGGTCACGTACACCTCGCCGTGCTGGAAGGGGCTCATCGTGCCCGGGTCCACGTTGATGTAGGGATCCAGCTTCTGGACCGAGACCTTGAGCCCCCTTCGTTCGAGGATCAGCCCGAGCGCAGCGGAGGTGAGCCCCTTGCCGAGGCTGCTCACCACACCGCCGGTGACGAAGATGTGTTTCGTCATAGTTAGATCACGGCCCCCTTCTTGGCCTTGCTTTCTGCAGCGCGCGCCACGAAGGCCGCGTAGTCTTCCTCGGTGTCGATCCCCATCGTGACTTGGCTGGCGTCCAGGACACGCATGGTGCGCCCTGCTTCGAGCCAGCGCAATTGTTCAAGACTCTCCGTCGCCTCGAGCTCTCCGCGGGGCAGCGCCACGAAACGGGAGAGCGCATCCGGCCGGAAGGCGTAGACGCCGACGTGCCTCTCCACCCCCTGCCAGCCGGCGGACTCCGGGCGTCGGGGGCGGCTGGGATGCTCCAGAGCGGGGATCGTGGCGCGCGAGAAGTAGAGCGCGTCCCGGTTCCGGTCGCGTACCACCTTGACCACGCTCGGATCGAAGGCCTCTTCCCGGCTGTGGATGGGGTGGCAGAGCGTCGCGATCTCCAGCTCGGGATCCGCAAAGGCCGAGACCAGGCTCGCGACGTCGTCGTGGGGCAACTCGGGCTCGTCCCCCTGGACGTTGAGGACCACCTCCCACCTCTGGCCTCGATCTCGCTCCAGGAGGTTGACCGCCTCGTGGACGCGATCGGTTCCGGTCGGGTGCTCGCGCGAGGTCAAGAGGGCTTCGATGCCGACCTCGGCGGCAGCCGCCACGATCTCGTCCGAGTCCGTGGCGAGGACCACGCGATCGAGAGAGGTGCAGCCCTGCAGGTTCTCGACCGTGTGCTGGAAGAGGTACTTGCCCGTGTCCCGCAGGAGCATCTTCCGCGGCAAGCGGGTCGAGTCGAGTCGCGCAGGTACGACGGCCAGTGCCCCAGGTCGAGCGAGCGATCCTTCGGGTTTGGCTCCCATGCCCTAGGGACGCGAGTTCCGTCCCGGAGCCTGGGCCTTGTCGAAGTACTCGCTTCCCTCGGAGTTTTCGATGGCCTGGAAGCTCTGGGAGAGGTTGTAGAGCTCGAGGAAAGGACTCATGCAGGCGTTGAAGGCGATGCGCTCCTCGGGGTTCGAACCCTTGCCCACGGCCCAGTGTCGAACCCCGTCATCGGACTGAACCTCGAGGGCACGGGTGATCAGCTGGCCCCCCTGGGACGGGGCGCGTCCCGCCTGGGCGAAGCGCACGAACCCCTCGTCTCCGAGCTTCTCGAGGAGCGCGGCCATGACCTCGTCGGTCTGCACCTTGCGAGCGGCATCGGAGCGCTTCTGGGAGTAGTACTCGACCCGTGCGGTGTGGGACTCGCCGACCAGCTCGAAGTGTCGGCCGACCGCGTAGTCGTACAGGGTGACCCGTCGCGCGAGACCGTCCGGGGCAGGGGGGCGAGAGGAAGAACCCGAGGCGCACGAAACGGCGCCCAGGACGAGGGCCAGGAGGGCGAGGAGAGATCGTTGGAGCTCGAGCATGGCGAAGGACGGGGGAACGTCCAGCGCACGCGGATTCGACCTCGAAAGGGGTGGCTTGAACGACCTTTCGCGCCCTGGACCGTCGGAAGATATCCGTACGGGAGGGTCGGCTCAAGCAGCTCCGGGGGTCAGGCAGAAACCCGGCCCCAGGGGCCTGCGACGCGGGCCGGGAGCGCGTCGAGGAGGCCTGGATCGTTCCGCTCGAGGGGCCCCGCATGGTGTAGGGGGGACTCCACCCAACGCTGGATTTTGTGGCCAGCCACCAAAAAAGCTCCCCATTTGTCTTGGACTGCCCTGGGCGGCTGGGGAACATGACGTTCCCGGCCGGTGAGGACCGCCGGTCTCGACCCCGGCACGAGGTCCTCAAGCCCTTTGCAGTCCACGAGTTAAACCCGAACAACAAGACATGGGCAACATCGAGAAAATCGTGGTCCTGACCGTTCTGTTCCTCTCGGCCGTGGTCCTGGCCGTGGCCCTGCGTTCCGACGAGGCCGGCGTCGAAGCCAAGGGTCCGATGGAGGGCACGAACGCGGTCGTTTCCGTACCGGCCACCCAGCCGGCCTCCGAGCCCGAGAGCCGGGAAGGATCGCAGCTCGTGCTCAGCTCCGAGGTCGAGCACACACCGGCCGGATTCGCCCCTGCCCAGGAAGCGCCCCCGACCGAAGGGGCCGAAACCGACCGCATCCTGGGATCCCTGCGCGGCCTGGAGCCCTCCGGGATCGAGGACTACCGCATCTACTCGGTGCGCGAAGGGGACACCTGGTCCGAGCTGGCGCGCCGCTTCTACGGAAGCTCGCGACTGACCGAGCGCCTGCGCGGCGCCAACGAGGACCTGGAGGAGCTGCTGGTGGGACGGCGCATCCTCGTGCCCGTCTACGACCTGGCCCAGGAGGCCGGCACCCGCGAGCCCTACGAGCCCGTGGACCTCTCGCCCAAGGCGCCGCGCGCGCCGGTCTCGGGGGAGGTGTACGAGGTGCAGGACGGAGACAACCTCTCCTCGATCTCCGCCCAGGTCTTCGGAACCGCTACGCGCTGGGAAGAGATCTACAAGGCCAACCGCGACGTCCTCGACAGCCCCGACTGGTTGAAGGTGGGCATGAAGCTGAGGATCCCCGCCGACAGGAAGCCGCGCTGAGTCCGCGCCGGCTTCGGAGGCCCGCAGACCGCGGGGCGTTGCCGACTACTTGAGCCCGTAGCGGTCGAGCTTCTTGTACAGGTGGCTGCGTTGCATGCCGAGCTCCTCGGCCGTGCGCTTGACGTTGCCCTGATTGCCCTCGAGCTTGAGGCGGAAGAACAGCGCCTCGCTCTGGTTCTTGAACTCCTCGAAGGTCTCCGCGTCGAAGGGGTTCTCCCCCGCGACGTTGGCCTGGGGCAAGGCGGCGCTCATGCCGGGACCCTCGGCCAGGATGTGCTCGAGGTCGGTCTTGCCGATGGCCCCCTCGCTGAAGACGTGGGCCGCCTCCAGGACGTTGCGGAGCTGGCGGACGTTGCCGGGAAACTCCTGGGCTTTCAGGAACTCGAGCGCAGCCGGGTCGATCCCGCGTTCCCGGCGTCCGGCGCGACGGGCGATGACCCCGAGGAAATGGTGGGCCAGGTCGGGGATGTCCTCGGGACGCTCCCGCAGGGCGGGAACCCGCAGGGCAACCACGTTGAGGCGATAGAAGAGATCCATGCGGAAGCTCTTCTCTTCCACGGCCGCGGCCAGGTCGGCGTTGGTCGCCGCGACGACCCGGATGTCGACCTGGATGGCCTGACTGCCCCCGACCCGCGTGACCTCCCGCGTCTCCAGGGCGCGCAGGACCTTGGCCTGGGCGGCCAGGGGCATGTCTCCGATCTCGTCCAGGAAGAGCGTGCCGCCGTTGGCCGCTTCGAAGTGGCCGATGCGGCGATCGTGGGCCCCGGTGAAGCTTCCCTTCTCATGGCCGAACAGCTCCGACTCGATCAGCTCCGAGGGGATGGCCGCACAGTTGACGGCGACGAAGGCCCCGCCCGAGCGCGGACCGGACAGGTGCAGGTTGCGAGCCACGACCTCCTTGCCGGTTCCATTCTCGCCGGTGATGAGGATGGGGACGTCGGAGGCCGCTGCCAGCTGGACCTTCTCGACCAGGGCGCGCATGGCCGCCGAGTGGCCGATCAGCTCCCAGCTCGACTCGAGCTGTCGGCGCAGCCCCTTGTTCTCGGCGCGCAGCTCGGTCTGGCGGAGCGCGTGCTGGATGCAGACGAGCACCCGGTTCTGATCGAGGGGCTTCTCGATGAAGTCCACGGCGCCGCGCTTGACCGCATCCACGGCCGTGGCGACGTCCGCGTGACCCGACACCATGATCACGGGGGGGCAGTCGGGTCGTTCCTGCAGGGCCTCCAGCAGGCTGAGCCCGTCCATTTCGGGCATCTTCACGTCGCTCAGGATGAGGTTGGGCCGCAGCCCGTGCTCTTCTTCGTGGTCGAGGCGCTGCAGGGCCTGCTTGCCGTTGGAGGCGGTCCAGACCTGGAAGCCCTCGTACTGGAGGATCATCTCGAGGGCGACGCAGATGTCGGAGTCGTCGTCGACGACCAGGACGATCGAGGCTTGGGGGCTGGGCATGGTCCTGGCATCCTCTCAAGTGTCCGACCGTTCCCACAAGCCCGGGGTGGGGGAGCCCATGGCAAGACTCGTCGAGCTGGAGCAGGATCTCGTTCACGGCCGGGCCGTGGTCGCCGGCGTGCTCTCGGGAACTTCGGCGGACGGGATCGACGTGGCGCTCGTACGCTTCGAAGGGTCCGGCGACGAGCTCGCGCACGAGGTGCTCGCCTTCGAGACCCGGCCCTTCGAAGAGGGCCTGGGACGTCGAGTGCGCTCGATCCTGGATGGGGAGTTCCTCGGGCTCGCCCAGGTGGCCGAGCTCTCCCGGGACCTCGGAATCGCCCTGGGGGCCGCCGCGCGGTCCACGGCCGATCGGCACGGGCTGGGACTCGACCTTGTGGGCAGTCACGGGCAAACCGTGTATCACCACGACGGCCGCGCGCCGGGCGGACGTTCGACCCTGCAGCTGGGCGACGGCGATCACGTGGCGGAGGCCAGCGGGGCCTGGGTCGTGAGCGACTTTCGCCAGCGCGACCTGGCGGCCGGTGGAGAGGGCGCGCCCCTGTTGGCCCTGGTGGACCCGCTCCTGTTCCCCGGCGAGCGCAACCTCGCCGTGCTCAACCTGGGCGGGATCGCCAACCTGACCTTCCTCGGCGAGTCCGGTGCCCAGGGGCCGCTCTCCTTCGACGTCGGACCGGCCGGGAGCCTGCTCGACGGCCTGGCGCGCCGACGCCTCGGCCAACCCTACGACCGCGACGGAGCCAAGGCCTCCGGAGGGCGAGCCGATCTCTCCCTCGTGGAGGCCGCGCTCGACCATCCTTTCTTCGACCTCGGACCGCCCAAGAGCACGGGCCGCGACACCTTCGGCGCGGCCTGGGTCGAGGCCTTCGCCTTGCGGGCCGAGCACCTCTCCAGCGAGGATCTCCTGGCGACGGCCGTGGAGATCGTCGCGCGGTCCGTGTCCCAGGCCTGCGAGCGATTCTTGCCCGGGTCTCCGCGGGAGGTCGTCGTGTGTGGGGGAGGGGTCCACAATCGCTGTCTGTGGGCCGCTCTGGAGCGAGTCCTGGGGGTTCCCGTGCGCTCCAGCGCGACCCACGGCCTGGACCCCGACGCCAGGGAGGCCATCGCCTTTGCGGTCCTGGCCGCTTGGAACGTCCTCGGCGTCGCCTCGACCGCGCCCCGCGCCACCGGGGCCCGCGCCGGCCGGGTGCTGGGCAAGCTGAGTCCCTGGGGACCATCTGGGGGCTTTCCGGGGGACCTCCGGTAGCCCTTGGCCCCAGGAGAGATAGGGCCCCTGACCCCAGCGGTGCCCTTGACCGCTTCGTTCCCCCCGGTATCATCCCGCAACCCTCTACGTGGCAACAGCTTCCGTTTCTTCGACGCGGCCTCAGGTGGTCGTCGGGGTGCGGGTTCCCCTGCCAATGACCACGCCCGAAAGACACCTTTCTCCGAGCCCGAGGTCGTCATGATCGGATCGCTCCGGATCCTCCCCCGCACGGCGCTGACCGTCGCCCTTCTCTTCGTGCCCCTTTCCACGGCCTCCGCGCAGGACGTTCAAGACACGTTCCGCGAAGGCGTGGACCTCTTGAGCCGGGGGCAAAAGGAAGCGGCGCTGACCGCGTTCCAACGAGTTCTCGCGCTCGACCCGAGCCACGAGGACGCCTACGCCCTGTGGCAGACGACCGACCACGAGGTCTGGCTCGACATGCTGGTCATGGAGGGTGAGTTCGAGCTGGTGGCCAAGCGCATGATGGATCTCGCGCGCATGGGCCGTAAGGAGCGCAGCGACGATGCCGACGCGATTCGCGAGCTCTTGTCGCAGCTCGGTTCCGACGACGTGCTCGAGCGCACCAAGGTCGTCCGCCAGCTGGCTGCCGAGCACGGCGAGTACGCCGTGCCCAGGATGCTGTTCGCCCTGGGCGACGCCTCCGACGCCGACCGTCGGGTCATCTTCATGCAGGCCTTGACCAAGATGGGCTCGGACGTCGTTCCTCCGACCCTCGAAGGGCTGAACTCCGACGATCCGTACATGCGGCGCAACGTGGCCCTGACCCTGGGCTACATCGGCGATCCGCGCGCCAACGGTGCCCTCGCCAAGCATGCCTCCATGGACGACGACGAAGGCGTCCGCAACGCGTGCTCCGAGGCCCTCGCCCGGACCGGCGGCTCGACCGACGCGCTCGGTCAACTGCTCGCCCTCGGGGACGCCTACCAGCGCCAGGACGACTCGGTCCTCGCGCCTTACCAGGTCTCCGACGTGGTCTGGAACTGGGACGGCCAGGAGGTCGTCGCGACCCCGGTGCCGCGCTTCCTCTACGCCGAGGAAATGGCCAAGAAGGCCTACTACAACGCCCTCGAGGTCGCGCCCGGATCGACCGAGGCTCTGGCCGGCATCGCCCGTGCGAGCATGGCCCAGCGCGTCAAGTTGAACGAGCGCGAGGCGCTCGGAGAAGACCTGGGGGACTGGGGAGAGCGCCTGGCCGGTGACGAGCTGGCCGTGCAGCTCGCCGGCACCCAGGCCCTGGAGCTGGCCCTGGGCTGGTCCCTCGACCAGGGTGACCAAACGGCGGCCATCGGCCTCTGCCGAGCCCTGGGAGCGTCCTCGAGTCGCGCTTCGTCCGCTCTCGAGCGGGCCGTCTCCTCCATGGGGGGCGCCGTGCGCGGTGAAGCCGCGGTGGCCCTGGGTCACATCGCGAGTCGCTCGGGCTCCGGCGCCTCGGCCCAGGTCGTTCAGGCCCTGTCCGAGTCGGTGGCGCGCGAAGTCGTGCGGATCGGTGCCGTCATCGATCCCGAGGACGCCCGCCGCAACGCGCTGGTCGAGGCTCTCTCGAGCCAGGGCGTGCTCGTCAACGCCTGGCCGACGGGCGGCCGCGGGCTCGCTTCCCTGCGGGCCATTCCCGGCATCGACGTGCTCCTGGTCTCGGCCACCCTGCCGGACCTGACTGCCGACCAGGTGCTGGACGAGTTCCAGTCCGACCCGCGCTTCGCCGAAACGCCGGTCTTCGTCATCTCGGGTGACGAGGAGACCGCCGCGCTCTACGAGGACCGCGCTTCCGGCGCGATCGCCTCCGCCGCGGACATCGAAGCCGTGGGAGAGGCCCTGGCGGGCAACATGAACCGCGACCGTGAGGAGGCCAACCGCCTGGCCGCGGACTCGGCCCACGCCCTGGCGGCCCTGGCCGCGAGCGGCGCGGACATTTCGGCCGCTGCCCGCGGGCTCGTCAGCACGATCGCCGGCCGCGGTGACGAGATCGTCGTGCCCGCCCTGGCCGCCCTGGCCCGGGTCGGAGGTGCCGCGGACGTCGCGCCGATCCTGGCCGTCGTCACCGACGGTTCCCGGTCTGACGAGGCGCGCCTCGCCGCGGCCAAGGCCCTCTCCGGCATCTTTGCCCGGACGGCCTCCGCGGAGAGCAGCACGGTGGAAGGGCTGGAGGCAGTGGTGCAGGACGCCAGCGCTCCGTTCGAAATTCGCGCCAGCGCTTCGAACGCCCTGGGTAGACTCTCGCTCGACGCGGACACCCGCATGCGTCTCATGAACGCGGCGCGGACCTCCTCGGCCTCCGAGTAGTCCGCCCGGTTCCCGGAATCAGAAGCCAGAGTAGCTCAACGGTAGAGCACTGCTTTCGTAAAGCAGGGGTTGCGAGTTCGATTCTCGCCTCTGGCTCCATTCCTCGACCGCTCGGGGTCGCTGGAGTGGCGCTCGGAGCTATTCTAGGCGCCATGGATTCCCGGCTTCCCAGCGGCTACTTCGGCGAAGCCCTGAGGTCCGCTCGTATCGAAGGGGCCGACCTCTCGACTTCGCGCTACGCAGCGGGGACCCGGCTCGCACGCCACGAGCACGAGCATGCGCACTTCTGCTTCGTCCTCGAGGGCGTGTATCGGGAACGCATCGGTGCGCGCGACCACGAGCGGTGCGCGATGGATCTCGTGTGGTATCCCGCCCAAGCGAGCCACGCGGAGGGGCACCTGACCCCGGGCCGACATCTCTTGATCGACCTTGGATCGCGAGCCGATGAGGTCGGCGCCGAAGGGGTGAGGGTCCTGCGCGAACCTGCGGCTCTGCGCGCGGCGATTCACCTTGCCCGCCGGCTTGCCGAACCGAGCACGGCCCTGGAAGAGGGGGAAGCGCTGGCTTCGCTCCTGGCGTGCGTGGTTCGGCCCGCGAGCGCCTCGTACGGTGAGCCACACTGGCTCCAGCGCGTGGAGGGGGAGCTGCGCGAACGCTTTCGCGAGGAGATCCACTTCGGGGAGCTCGCTCGTTCGGTCGGCGTGTCCCAGCCCCACCTGGCGCGCACCTGGCGGCGCTACCGCGGCCGCAGCCTGGGGGAGATGCAACGGAGCCTGCGGGTGGCCTACGTCAGTCGCCGCCTGCGTGCTCGAGCCACGCCCCTGGCCGAGGTCGCGGTGGATGCGGGCTTCGCCGACCAATCCCACATGGGGCGGGTCTTCCGGCGCCACATGGGCTGCACGCCCGCGCGTTTTCGTGCCCTCGCGCTGTAGCGATCAAAAGCGTTCCAGACCACGACGCTGCGCGAGGCGATCCTGGTGAAGGCTCTCCCAGGCGTGATATCCATGATTGCGAACGTCCTCTTGACCTGTCTCTCCCTCGTGTCGGCTCCTTACGATGGCTGGCAAGCGTACGCCCGCCCGGAGGAGGCCGGCTTCGACCCCGCCCGGATCGAGCGGGCCCGTGAACAGGCCGAGGCCGCCGATTCCGCCGCGGTGCTCGCCGTCTGGAACGGCCACGTCCTCGCGGCCTGGGGCGACGTCGAGCGCCGCTTCCGTTGCCATTCGGTGCGCAAGAGCTTTCTGAGCGCCTTGTTCGGACCCTACGTCGAATCGGGTGCGATCGATCTGGAAGCGACGCTGAAAGAGCTCGAGATCGACGACCTGCAGGGACTGACGGCGGCCGAGCAAGAAGCGCGCGTGGTGGATCTCCTGGGGGCTCGCTCGGGCATCTACCATCCCGCGGCGAAAGAACCGGCGGACATGCGCGCTCAACGTCCTGCACGGGGGAGCCATCCCGTGGGATCGCACTGGTGGTACAACAACTGGGACTTCAACACGCTCTCCACCGTCTTCCGACGGTGCACGGGGGAGGACCTGTTCGAAGCCTTTCAACGACGGATCGCCGAGCCGATCGGGATGGAGGATTTCCGCCTCGAGGTCGGCTTCTACCAGCTGGAGCGCTCGCGTTCCCGGCACCCAGCCTATGCCTTCCGGCAACGCGAGGGCT
>JAUIEE010000558.1 GCA_030428965.1 bacterium
ATCATGGCCAACGGCCCCGGCACCCTGATCGACTTCTTCTCGAGCCCCGACAAGAGCTTCCAGGGGCTCCCCCTGGGCGTCAGCGGCGACGGTTGCCCGACCGACGCGGCCGACTGCGTCCGCACCCTGAACGCCACAGCCGCGACCGTGGCCGGCTTTCGGCCCTAGACGCCCCACGGTCCCTCCAGGGCCAATTTTGTCCCGAGAAATAGAGGCCGACCCAGACCTCCACCGTTATCCTGCCGCCCTCGCTGGCGGTGTAGCTCAGTTGGTTAGAGCAGCGGAATCATAATCCGCGTGTCGGGGGTTCGAGTCCCTCCACCGCTACCACTATCCTGGGTCTCGGGAGCGTCTATGGGGTTAGCCGATGCACCTGCATGCACAGCGCTGCACCCGGATGCACGCCCCGACGCCGAGTAGGACGCCGAGAGGGGGCGCGAACAGGCAGCCTGCCTGGCCTCGACTGGGAAGGACGGGGTGAGGTCGGGCAGTGCCTCGAGTGCGGCGCGCTCATCGTCTGCGCCCACTTGAGCGTAGGTGTCGAAGGTCATTGCGAAGGAGGAGTGTCGCGCGAGCGCCTGGGCGACCTTGGGGGCCACGCTGGATCGAGCCAGCCTGGTGCAGAACGTCGTGCGTAGGGCGTGGAAGTCCACTACCCGCCCGCTTTCGTCTTCGGGTGTGATCTCAGCGGCAGCTAGGTCTCTGCGTAGCATTTCCGCAGCACGCCAGCTCGGTGTCAGAGCGAACGCCGGATCCCAGGGATGGAGGTGCTCTACGTGTCCCGCTAGTCGGAAAGCGAGCTCTGAGCGAAGCGGGAGCACGTCTTCGCGTTTGCGCTTGCTATAGGCCGCCAGAAGGCGCACGCGCGGACGATCACCAGCAAGGTCCTCGAATGCAGACACACGTAGCGAACGAATCTCCGAGGAGCGCAAGCCCGTCTCAATAGCCAAACGGTAGAGGAGAGCACGGACCGTTCCAGATAGGCCCTTCCAGGGGCCGGCCACCTCAGTCGCAGTGAGTAGTCGGCGAATCTCCTCAGGCTCGAGTGCGCGGCGCACAAGGCGGCGATCTGGGCGCGCGTTTAGAGGGCGGAGGATGCGTAGAGGGTCCTCGGAGACGAATCCAGACTCCACGGCCCAGCGAATGAAAGACCGAAGTGCGGCGAGGGGGTGGTTGCTGGAGGAGAGTCCCAAGCCGGCCTGCTGTCGCGCCTGGGAGAGTGCCGCTTCGACCTTGGCCGGGTTGATATCGCTCAGGACACGGGCTCCAGTGTCGCGGAGGAGCCTCTCAGCGCGGCGGCTAGTAAGCCGGATGTGCTTCTCGGTGCGTCCTCTCGCTCGTAGGGATGCTTCCCATTCAGCGAGCAGATCGGAAAGGGGGCGTGAGGCCGCGAGTCTAGAAGACTCTAGGAGGCCCAGGGAGCCCAGCTTCTGAGCAAGCTGATTGGGGAGAGTCTCAATCCAGCGCACGAGCTCAGGGGGCACCTCCTGGCCCGCCGAGCGAAGATGGGAGAGTCGTTCCAGCTTACGGCCGAACTCCAGCGTGGCACTCTTGTCTGTGAAGCCGGCGACGCGACGTGCTCGGCCGAGGGGGTCGCGAAACTCGACGTACCACTTTCGGGTCTGGCAGGCTCTCCCTCTATTACGGTAGCAGGATCGAAAGACGCGCATAATCTCTTCAGTCGGAGCCCTGGTGTGAATCTAGGTAGGGGTTGCTACCTCGATGTTCCCCCGGTGGAGGCATCGCGACCGCCGAGGGCGGCATGAGGTTCGACCAACCAGACGTTCCCTCCATTCCCCCCCCTAAAGGGGGGGGAGATGGGAAACGGGAAACGTCAGGGGGGAACGTTTCCCAGTGGGCGTAGGGGAAACATCCGGAAACGTTGGAAAACATGAGAGACGACCGCGGTAGAGAGCCCATTCTAGTGCCCCTCGGGATCTGGGATAGGCGCTCGCTCGGAAGCCATCAGCGGGATTGCCGATTGCTGCTCTTCCACCCGCCGTATCGCCTTCGGGCCAAGGGACCAGCGCGTCGACCGGCCCTCCTGTTTCCAGTCGATGAGTCCCTCCTCAAGCCCGAAGTTTCGGCTGTCGTAAAGCTGATGTTTCGTGATCCCCCGGGCCTTAAGTAGCAGCAAGACATCGCTCGAGCAGGGCGTTTCGCCGGGCTTAAAATTCGTCTGGAGGATCTCCATGACCACTTCACATACGCGCCTTTTGCGCTCGTCGTCCGACATACCCCATTCGCTGCTGAAGTGGGCGGCGGGCGCCAGCCAAGCAGAATCCACACTCTCGCCATCCTCATCGACTAGGTCGGAGCCGTTCTCGTCCTTGAACACGACCCTTCGCAGTTCGCTCTTGAATGCTGGGAAGGGCTTCTGACGCTTGGCCTTGTCGCATGTCACCGCGATTTGGTTGCGTGAGTCGTCGCCCCTCTCCGCCTCCTCTCGGCCTTGGTCTTTCCCCTTCTTGACTCGGACCATCATGTCCGCGGCTCCGCGGAGTGCGCTGGATCCACGTTCTCGGTTTGTGCGGTC
>JAUIEE010000559.1 GCA_030428965.1 bacterium
CCTCTTCGCGAACGGCGGAAGTCGCTTGAAGCTGCCCGGTGACCCACGCCCCCAGCTCCCCCTGGATGGCGACGGTCCCCGCTGCGGGCAGGCTCTGGGCCTGGGTCCTGCGCGAGAACAGGTAGCGCCCCGAGAGCGCCAGGTGCACGCTCACGGCGTCCTGGGGCAAGGCGACGCGGAAGCTTCCATCGCTGGCCACCTCGGCGGCCGAGACGAGCCCGTCGTTGTAGCGCATCGGCTCTTCCCACGCGCCCGTGGCCGGACCGGGGTCCGCGTACAGGTCCCGGGCGCCCAGCTCTTCCTCGAGCGCCAGGACGAACAGCTTCTCGTCCCGGGGAAGGTTCGCCGGCAGGAGAACGCGACCCTCCAGCCACTGCCGTTGGCCGGACGTCAGCCAGCTCGGCTCGGAGTTCTCTTCCTCCAGATCGACCTCGACCCGCTCCTCCGCGGCGCCTGGGCGAGCGGGGTCAACACCGGCCGCGGGCGTCGCCAGGTCGGCGTCGGCCCTGCGCGACGGTTCGCTCGAGCGGGAGACCGAGACGACCTCGCGTCCGGTCCCCTCGTCCCCGGGGCGAACGACCAGGTAGACGACAAGCGGAAAGGCGACCAGCAGGACGAGCAGTAGGGAGACCTTGCGGACCATGGGCGGGGTGGGGGTGAGGTACGGGGCGATTCCGGCCGGGCCGGAGGTTGGGCAGGTTCCTGTACGCAGCTCTCCGCTTTCCATTCGCGGGGGCTGGAGGATGGCCCTGGGGGGCCCGGGGGGCGACAATAAGCCCTTGCCCATGGCCTACCTACGTCCACGCGAGCAGGAGGAACCGGCCGCCCAAGGCGCGGTCGGGCAGGTCGAGCGCGCCTTCCTGACGCGCATGGCCGAGCTCCTGCACGGCTACGGAACGCCCTCGTACCGCCTGGAACAGGTCCTGCTCAAGGTGGCCAGGCGACTGGGGATCGAGGGCTCCTTCTTCGCCACGCCCACCTCGGTCTTCCTCTACCTAGGCAAGGGAGCCCATCGCGAGGTGCACCTGGTGCGGGCGGACAGCGGCGAAGTCGACCTCGGCAAGCTGGTCGAATTCGACGAGCTCATGGAGGACGTCGAGCACGGGCGCTCGACGCCCGGCGAAGCGCTCGCTGCCCTGGACTCGATCACCGAAGCCCCACCGCGCTACCCGACCTGGCTCTCCGCCTGCGCCTTCGGGACGGTCTCGGCCTCGGCCGCCGTCCTCTTCCAAGGAGGGCTCGCCGAGACCCTGGTCACCTTCGCGATCTCCCTGGGGGTGTTCCTCCTGGGTCGCGTCTTGCCGCATCGCCACGACACGATCGGATTCTTCGAGCCGCTGGCCGCGTTCCTGGTGGCCCTCCTCTCGCTGGTCCTGGCCCACAGCGCGCTCCCCATCGCCGACCGCATCGTGACCGTGGCCAGCCTGATCGTCCTGCTCCCGGGCCTGACCCTGACCACCGGGCTGACGGAACTGGCCACGCGACACCTGGTCTCGGGCACCGCTCGCATCATGGGCGCGGGAACGACCTTCCTGACGCTGCTCTTCGGCGTCGCCCTGGCCTGGCGGCTCGGGGGCTGGCTCTTTGCTCCTGCGACGACCAGCGCCCATCCTCTCCCCGGCTGGACGGGCTGGCTGGTCGCGGCCCTGGCGCCCCTGGCCTTCGCCGTCATCTTCATGGCTCGCAAACAGGAGACCGGGATCATCTGGCTGGCCAGCTTCGTCGGCTACGGTGCGGCGCGCCTGGGGACCGCGGCCATGGGTTCGGACCTGGGTCCGTTCCTTGGCGCCCTCGTGGTGGGCATCGTCAGCAACCTCTACGCGCGGCGCTGCAACCGCCCGGCGCTGGTTCCGCTCACCCCCGCCATCCTGCTCCTGGTTCCCGGGAGCCTGGGCTTCCGCAGCCTGACCTCCTTCCTCGATGAAGAGGCCCTGGCCGGCATGTCGTGGGCCTTCCAGACCGGCATGGTGGCCGTCTCCCTGGTGGGCGGCCTGATCTCGGCCAACGTGGTCGTGCCGCCCAGGCGCGTACTCTAGGGGGGGGAACCCGGCTCCTTCGAGCTCGGACACATCTCGGCGCTCTGCCAGGATTCGTAGCCGTAGATGTCGGGCTTCTGGAAGGACTCCACCAGGGCCTTCAAGGGCTGATCGGATCCTTCGAAGCGATTGCCCTTGACCCCGCCTTCGAGGCGCAGCACGCCCCGCGGACAGACCGCCGAGCAGACGCCGCAGCCGACGCAGGACGCGCGCACGATGTTCTCCCCGCGCTGGGCGTAGGCGCGCACGTCGATGCCCATCTCGCAGTAGGTCGAGCAGTTCCCGCAGGACATGCACTGGCCGCCGTTGGTCGTGATGCGGAAGCGCGAGAAGAAGCGCTGCCACAGGCCGAGGATGGCGGCCTGGGGACACCCGAAGCGACACCAGACCCGGTTGCCGAGCAGCGGGTAGAAGCCGACCCCGACGACACCGGAGAAGACCGCGCCGATGAGGAAGCCGTACCACTTCTTGGCCGGACCGGACCAGGATCCGAGCCAAC
>JAUIEE010000560.1 GCA_030428965.1 bacterium
GGCTCCCCCGTGCAGCAGGGTCACGGCCACGGACGGGCGCAGGACCCATCCGGAAGCGAAACGATCGGTGTCCTTGGGAACCATGAGCGAACCTGTGCCTGATCCTACGTCCTCCGTGAGGACTCATTCAGATTAGGCGGCATACCAAGCGGCCCCGGAACCTCGAGGCAAGCCCATGGGCCTGGGTTCCGCCACGGCCCGATGGAGAGATGAGCCCTTCCCGGAAACGACACGGACCGAGGTGTCATGGAATGTCGTCGTCACCTCGAGGCCTCACCGGTATCGGGTCGCGGAACCCGATCGCCTTCGGGTGCACAGACCCGAATCGGCCAGGATGCCGCTGTCCCGGACCACGGGAGGTACGGAGAGCGGGTGGCACGAGGTTTGCGCCCAGGAGGGTGAACCGACGACGGGACCCAGAAGGAGTAGATCCACGCGGGGCTGCCGCCTGGTTTCGCTCGACCTGACCCAATCCATCTCTCCCCAACACATCGGAGGTTTCCATGAACGCATCCAGGACGGATTCTCTTCTCGCCGGCTTGTTCGACACCTTTCAGTTGGCGGACCAGGCTGTTGCCCGACTCGTTTCCCTCGGGGTTTCCGAGGACCGCATCAGTGTCGTGTGCTCGGAACGCTTACCCGATATGACGGCCGACGTCGAAACCATCGAGGGCAAGCCGACCGAACGTCGCCTGCCCGGTATCGTCGCCGGCGGAGCCATCGGGAGCACTCTCGGCGGCCTGAGCGCAGCCGCCGGTCTGCTGGCGACAGGCGGCACCGGGCTGCTCCTGGTCGGCCCCTTGTTCGGAGCTGCCGCGGCCGGAGGTATGGCAGGTGGCTTCGTGGGACTCATGATGTCTCGAGGCCTCGAGCCCGAGGTGGCGGATTTCTACGACCAGGCCCTGGAGCGCGGCTCCATCCTGGTGGCGGTGGAGTCTCCTCGCCAGTCCGACGAGCCGGGCGACGACGACGTGCGCCGTGTGCTAGAGCAGAATGGCGCCCGATTCTTCGTGCCGTCGACTTGAATCCGAGCTTCCCTTCGTACGCGGACGGTGCCCGCAAGAACGTCCCTCCCCAGAGGGGTTGGATCAGCACAAGAAAGGGGGACGCGTATGGACTGAAAGAGCCTTTGGCACTCTCTCTCACAGATTGATGAACCCAAACCAAGGAGAACTTTTATGAAGCGCAAAGAGTGGATCGACGATCTGGAGCGCAAGCTTCGCGAGTGGGATGCCCGTCTGGACGGCAAGCTGAACAAGCTCGAAGCCGAGCGGATCCAGGCATCGGATGCCCTACAAAAAAAGAAGCGGCGGATGCAAGAGAGGCGGGCTGAACTACAATCGCGCATCGAAGCCGCCAAGGAGAGCGCAGAGTCGGGCTGGGACCGCGTCTCGGACCAGCTGGAGCAACTCTGGGGCGAGTTCAAGAGCAGCGCCGAGGATATGGCGCACTCCTTGCGTTCGTAGCCACGTCAGGCCCACCACGGCCCGCACCCTTCTCCATCACGATGACGAACGGTCCCCGCCCCCAGGATCCGCAACTGTGGGGCGACCCCGTCCCCGAGCCTGTGACCGTGGGTTCATGGGGGCCTGAGATCCGACATGGAGACTGGCACTGCGATCATCGCCGGGTCGATGCCATAGCCGTGCGCACCGATTCCATCTCGCCCTGCACCTCGCTCCGCAGTACGGCCTGCGCTCGAGCCAACTCCCGAAGCGTTCCTTCCTGCACCTCGAAGCGCTGGTAGAGGCCGCGAATCGCGGCCAGGGCTACACCATCGGCATCGATCGTATCGATCGTCTTCGCCCCCGAGCCCAGACCGAAGGCCTGGTGGAAGTCCTGGGACATGGGGCCCATGTGGCGCGTGGAGTCGTCCTGCTCGCGGTAGTTCCAGGTCCAGAGGGGCGTGCGGCACAGGGCCTCGAGGATGGCGCCTGCGCGTACTTCGCTGAAGTTCTCCTTGGCCCTTCGATCGCTCACGTGGCTCCAGCTTCCGGCGCCCGGCGCTAGGAGCACACCCGTCATGGCTGCAGCGCTGGTGAAGAACCGGGCGCCGCCGCTGGCATAAACGTTGAACTCGTTCACTCGAGACGAGGGCTTGGCGACATCCTGGCTATCGGCCCAGACCCAGGCTCCGTTGTGGGTCGCGTCCGCTCGACGGCCCGCCGCGAAGGAGTAGATGCGACGCGCCTGGTTGCGGTCGCCCCCGGGCACGCAGGAGCCCGTCTGAACCGCGCGGCATTGAGCCCCGCCCCCCACGGCGGCCGCCAGAGCACCGACGCCAGTCGATGAGGAGAAGTTTTGCTTCCCTCCGAGGCAGGCCCCCACAGGACCGCAGGCGTTGGAAGCACCGCCGCCTACGGCTCCGTACGCGGTTAGAAAGAACGAACCGCTCACCGTCGCCTGCTTGCCCCCCAGCACGGTTCCGGCCAAGTCCGCGGCATTGCCGTAGCCACCGAGAATCGTCGAGAAGCCGGAGAAGCCGCGCTCCAACTACGCCGTCACCGGCCTCTACTTCCTCGACGGCGAGGCCC